>JACPDS010000094.1 GCA_016183885.1 Armatimonadota bacterium | reverse complement strand
GGTGATTATCCGAGAATTATTCGCGAAGGAAAAGGAGATTTAAACTGGTTTAAAGCTATCTAGAAAAGATGCTTCCGCCAATAAATTCTTTTAAAATAGAATTTGGAGGAACTTCTTTTGTTGATGCGCTCAGAAAATATTCAATAAAACTTAATAATCTTTTTACTTCGGAGTATTCCGGATTTTGGGGTTCAATTTCTCTTAAAAGCGGTTCGGCAAAGTTTCGCAAGACCGCCGTTTCATAAACTAAAGCCGAATTAAACATTATATCGGCTTCTTCCTGGAAGGGGAAAATATTTTTTTCTTCTCCTTTTTTAATGGCCGGCCACATTTTAAGAGTTTCTAGAGCGCTGTGTCCTCTGAACTGGTAATCTCTTACAATTCGGCGGATAATTCTGCTGTCGGTAGTTGAATTGCGGTTATGATCATCTAAATTTAATTGAGTTAAAGCGCTGATATAGATTTTATATTTATTTTCTCTAAGGATGGATTTAGTAAGTTCTTCATTTAAGGCATGGATTCCCTCAATTAATAATAAGTTATCTTGAGAAATTTTAATTTTTCTGCCGGTTTTTTTTCTTTTTCCGGAGATAAAATCGTATCTGGGAATTTCTACTTCTTTTCCTTGAATTAATTCGGCTAGATGTTTGTTAAATAGTTCTAAATCTATGGCTTTAATAGATTCTAAATCATATTCTCCTTTTTCATCTCTAGGCGTAAGTTCCCGATCTAAAAAATAATCATCCAAAGAAATAGGGATTGGTTTTAAACAAGCCACTTTTAATTGAATGGATAATCGTTGGGCGAAAGTGGTTTTACCTGACGAACTTGGACCGGCGATTAAAATTAAACGTAAATTTTCTTTTTTTTGAAAAATTAAGTCGGCAATCTGAGCGATTTTTTTTTCATGTAAAGCTTCGGCAATTCTAATTAATTCATTAATTTCTCCCTTGGCAATAATATTATTTAAATCCCCCGCATTTTCCACTTTTAAAATTCTGCCCCAAATTTTATATTCGTGAAATATTTTAGCCAGTTGTGTGTTATCTATAAAAGGCGGTATTTCTAAAGGCGTTGAAGGATGAGGAAAGCGCAAAATAAAACCCGGAGGATAATAATGTAATTCAAATTTATTTAAGTATCCAGTGCTTGGAACCATATACCCGTAAAAATAATCTGTAAATTCATCGCAGGAATAAATTTTTTTTACTTCTTCAGATTGGAGAGGATAATCTAAAAATTCACAAAATAAGCCGTTATTTAAAGAATGTTCAATTAAAATGCGTTTTTCAGGGAAGATTTCTTTAGCGGCTTTAACTAAAATAAAAGATAATCCTCGGGAATAAATGCGGATTCCGTCTTCGTTGGATAAATCAACAAAAGATACTTGAGAATCTTGATAAATTTTTGTTCCCAATTCTTTAATTACATTATTAACTTTAGCCGCAATGATAGGATAAGTAGATCTATAAGAGCGGCTGATTTCTAAAAGAGAGGTTCCTTTATTAAAAGTTTCTATTTTTTCGTTTCCAAAATTAATCTTAATTTTTTCCATAATGATAAATATAATTGTTTAATTCTTGATCAAGAAAATCCTTCAAATTTAGTAGTTTTAAAGAAGAGCATGGGTTATATAGAAAGTCTGATTAGAAAATAAGAATTTTTTTGGAATGGTGGGCGGAATAGGATTTGAACCTACGACCTCCTCGGTGTAAACGAGATGCTCTCCCGCTGAGCTATCCGCCCTTTAAAACCTGAATTTTTAATATGCTTAAAATTTATTTTAAAGTATATTTAAATTAAAAGAACTTGTCAAATATTTTCTAAAAAAACTTAAATTTAAAGTGCTGGCTGAACTTTTGCAGAGTTAATTTCGACTTGATAAGTGTTGCAAAAAGAATATGGCGCTTTTAAAAAGGGAGTTGAACCTGTTTTTCGATCCTGTTTTCCTGTTTTTCGCAAAACAGGAAAATTTAAAATTTATATTGAATTGAAGGTTATACAGGATGTCTTTTTTAATATAACTATTCTTCTTCCGGTCCTTCCGATTTTATCGCAGGATGTTTTTTGGCAGCGGCGGGCAGTAAATGTTTTGGCAAAAACGCAAAGTTGGCAATAGCGGTAGGAATTAACGCGCTGCCGATAACAACCATGACTAAAAAAGAGTATTGCCTCTCCATAATTATTCCATGCGTATATCCGAAAAGCGCGGAAATGGTACCGAACGTTAAACCCGTGGACATCATGAGTGTGTAATACCATCGTTCTATTTTTTCTTTCCGAAATAATCCGATAAGCGGATACAGACCGAATATTTTTGTCCCGACTTTACCGCCTAGAAGTATCAAAAATATGACGGGTCCTGATATTAACGCTGGTATGGAAACAAGTGAACCGGCGCGGATAAAATAAAATGGTGTAAGGAAACCAATCGTCAGTGTTCTTATACGTCTTATCCAGATATGGTTTTGTGATGCAAACTCGGCAAGAACCATTCCGGCTATATAGGCGGGTAATACTGCTTCACTTCCAGACCACAGAGCAACCCACCCTAAAATAAATAATATGAACGATATCCATTTTGCGCGAATTGCCGCGGTTCGGTTGCCGTAAACTCCTGAGTTTGACAGTTGGGGGCTAAAAATTAGGATTTAATGCCCTCAAATGCCCATGAAATCGAGATTTTATTTTTTTTTGAGCCAAAAGCGTAGTGAAAACTAATAAGAAAATTTTTGCAATAATACTTGACAAACAC
>JACPDS010000016.1:4891-10326 GCA_016183885.1 Armatimonadota bacterium | reverse complement strand
GGACATCAATTTGATAAAGTGGAACTGGTTAAAATTGTCAAACCGGAGGAAAGCCAATTTGAGCTGGAGAAATTAGTTAAAAATGCCGAAGAAATCCCTAAAAGATTAAATATTCCTTATCGGGTGGTACAGATGTGCAGCGGCGATTTAAGTTTTACGGCTTGCGCTAAATATGATATAGAAGTCTGGGCGCCGGGATGCGGGGAATGGCTGGAAGTAAGTTCCTGCAGTAATTTTGGCGATTTTCAATCCCGCCGCGCGAATATTAAATTTAAACGCGCCGTAAATTCCAAGCCTGAATTTGCGCATACTTTAAATGGTTCGGGATTAGCTCTCCCGCGCACTTTAATTGCTGTATTAGAAAATTATCAGCAAAAAGACGGAAGCATTTTGGTTCCGGAAGTTTTAAGAAAATATTTAGAAGGAGAAGAAATAATTAAAAATCCTTAAAGCAGGAAATTTTATTTTTATGTATAATTTAATTTTAAAATAAATACTTAAATTTAATAATTTAAAGATTTTAATAAAAGAAAATGCCTATAAAAAAAAGAATATTTTTAATAATCAGTTTAATTTTAGAAGCTTTATTTATACTTATTTTTACCGGTAAAATTGCCTTTGCGGCAGTTAGCGTTGCTATAAGCCAGACATCAACCAGCTTTACTTATACTTTAACAGGGAGCGATGCCTTGGGGGTAGTAGCTAATAATGGGTTAACTATAACGGCTTCATCAAACGGAACGACCGGCTGGAAATTGCAGATAAAAAATGCCGGAACTGATTTTACTTCAGGCGGCAATACCATTGCCAATGCCAATTTTAAATTTGACAGCACCGCTGTAACTATTACAAGGAACAGCGGACAGGCAATCGATCCTTTAAACGGGCCGATAGTGGATATTGTTAGCGGTTCTTTTCCGGCTTATAAGAAGTTTGCGCATGCCAATCTAAATTATGGAAAAGGGAATTATACCGTAACCGTGCCGACATCCGCGCTTACTTTGGATATACCGGCTCAAACCCGCGCCGGCGCGTATTCCGGGCCGACTATAACTATAACAATATATACCGGTCCGTAAATTTATAAATAAAAATTTTTAAATTAAGGAGTGAAAACAAATCTATGAATTTTTTTAAAAAATTTATTAAAATAATAGTTTTATTTATCTTATTTAATTTATTTTTATATTCTAAATCCGGAGCTTCTACGGTTGAAATAAGAATTGAAAGTCCTGATAATGCCAAGAAATTAAATTATTTTTATTATGAAACCGAACCCAATAAAATTTTAAAAGGCTCTTTAAGCGTAATTAATAATGTGACTGATAATCAGTATGTTCAAGTTTACTCAAGCGATGTTGAAAACACTGAAGATGGAACCCTTATCGGCAAGAGCATGGATTTTCAGAATAAGTTAGTCGGGAATTGGATTAAGATAGTCAATAAAGACTTAAATATTGAAAAAAACCGCTCAAAAAAGGCAGAATTTGAGATAAATGTGCCATCCGGATTGGCTCCCGGAGATTACTTTGGATTTATAAATATAGAACCCGGCGAACAAAAAGAAAAAGGAGAAGGCGGCGCGATTGATGATGCTTCAAAAGCTAAAAAAGGTCAGGCGGCTTTTGCTTTAAAGGTTAAATTAAGATTTAGCATTGCGGTATGGATCAGAATTCCCGGGCAGTTTCAGAGCAGTCTAAAAATCGAAAAAATTGAAAAAGTAGTCGAAGAAGGCAGGTTATTTTTTAAAGTAAGTTTAAAAAACGAGGGAAATGTTTTCTTAAAGCCAATATCAACATGGAGTTTAAAAGACAAAGCCGGCGAAGAAATATTATCGGTTGAAGAAGAAAAATGGGGCAGTTTGATACCCGGAGCAAATATGCAGAAACTTATCCCGGTAGTTACCAAAAGACCTCTTGCCAAGGGAGATTATGATTTTAACTGTATGGTAAGTTATGGGGAGGATAAAACTGTTAATAAGGTTGTTACAGTTAAACTTCCTTAAAAAAAAAACTTTTCTAAGTTCTATTTATTTTTTTTATATTTCTTTTTTATATTCCTTTTAAAAGTTTGTCTGGCTGATTTTTCTTTTGATGCCTATAATAAAAAATATGATATCACCAATGTTTGGGTTCCGGACTATTATTTAAAACAAGACGCTTTTTATTATTATTTAGAAACCAAAAAAGACGATTCTGAAGTTTATTACAGCAGTTATCTTTCCCGGCTTAACCGTTCATTAAGATATTTATCTCCTTTTGTAATATATCGAAAAAATGATTTTGATCTTATAGTTGGCTCTCAACTCCTTTCGGACGCGAGCTATTTTTTTAAAAATATTCCTTTTAGGGGAGCAAGATTTAATTATTTGGGAAAAAACTGGGGAATGACCTTTTTTGGCGGCGATTCGAAGAAAATGGATTATGTAACCGATTTAGACCCGTCTTTTTTAGATTATACGCTCTCCGGTTTTTCAATAAAAAAGAAAGCTTTTTTAAATTCAACTATATTTTTAGAATTTTTAAGTTCAACCGTTGAAAGCAATCTTAATAACGCTTTAAATAAAATCACTTATTCTTACGCTATGAGCGGAAATCCTGTTGAAAGCATGTCTTATAAAGCTGTTTATTCAAAAAGCAAGATTATGAATGAAAATATTAATATTAATATTCCCGAAGAAGCTCTTGAAAGCTATAATTTAGAATTAGGTTATTTTGCCAAAAAATTTAATATTAACGCTCGAAGCGTTTATAGTGGCGAAAGGTTTGGACCGGAGGCGAGCACTAATCATCCATCAGGACAGAGAAATCAGAGCATTTATTTTACTTACAATTTTTCTCCGGACTTGTATTATTATTATAATTTTTATCAATATCAGACTCTTCCTTTTATCGATCTTCCCATTAGCTCGTTTTTTTTAGATATGCAGTTTCATAAATTAAATTGGAAATTACCGAATGATTTTAATCTAGCTTTTGGGATAGAGAATTATAAAAATAACACTTCTTCTACCTCAAGCTATAATTCATCTTTAGAAAAAGTATTTGACACAAGTTTTACAAAAAAATTTAAAAAATTAAATATTATGGGAGATTTAAAGCTAAAAACTCGAAACGATACTTCCAATAATGTCGGATATGCCAGACAGCGCATGTTAAATTTAAATTATTCCTTTAATAAATATAATTCCATTTTTCTTCAGTATAATAACAGCATGCAGAATATCGGGGCAAGTTCTACCCGTCAAAATAATTATGGAATCGGCTTTAGGAATAAGTTTAAGAAAAACAAAGGCGAAATTGAATTTAATTACGGAATTTATAATGACCTGAATTTTTTTGCCCCCCAGCCGGCTTTTAATTCTTTTATAGACACTCTTTATTTAAGGTATGAAATTTTTCCAAGATTGATTCTTTCGGGCAATTACTATAGCTATAAGGGATTGGAAAATCAGCATGATGGAAAATCAGCATGATTTTATGAATTATTCATTAAATCTAACTTTTTTAGTCAATAAAAATGCTCAGCTTATAGCTGAATATCGTTATAATCCTTTAAATATAGTTTATTTTGATGTTAATCAGCCTCTTGATTTAGGAAGAGTTTTTTCTGTGCAGTTAAAACAGTCTTTTGGAGGCAGTTTTGAAAAAGTTATTGAGAGAAAGTGGAATGGTAAAATCATTATAAAAATGTTATATAAATCCGCTAATGAAAATGATAAAAAAGTATATGATTTAAAAAAAGCCCGGGTTTCTATCGATGGAGAAAATTTTTCAGAAACAAATGATGAGGGCGAGGCGTATTTTGAGGACATATCTCCGGGAAAGCATAAAATAAAAGTATATCTTAAAGAAATTGGAGCCAATTTTGTTCCTTTGGGGAAAACCAATCTAGAAATAAATCTTATGCCTTCTGAAACAAAAGAAATTAGCTTTTTGTTTAAGGCTTATAGCTCTATATACGCGATTGTCTGGAATGATGTTGATAATTCGCATAAAATTCCCCAAGCTTACTTTGGATTTTCTAATCTTAAAATAGATTTAATTGCCCCGGATAATAGAATTACCAATATGCTTAGCGGCGATGACGGAACGGCTTATTTTAAAAAAATTATCCCCGGCAGATATAAAATCACCGTCTGGAAAGATTCTATTCCCGAGGGAATGGTTCCTACCACTCCTTTAAGTTTAGATCTTGAATTATCGCCCGGAGATGAAAAAGTAATCGGATTTGGAATCAAGGGTTATGGAGAAATTAGCGGTAAAGTTTCTTTAGTTAGAATCGGCTCTCAAAATGTATTTGAACCTTTTAGCGATATAAAAATAAAAATGGATGGTATAGCAATCGGCGCTTCAGATGAAAAAGGAGAATTTTTAATTACCGTTCCGGCCGGAGGTCATATTTTTGAGCCCGGATATTCGGTTGAATATTATTTAATAGACGAGAAAACCGAAAAAATTATGATTTTGCCGGCAAAAAAGGCCTTTCAAGAATATAAACTGGTAAAATACGGCAAAATAATTGGAAAGATAAATTTTAAAGAGAATGTTTCTTTAAAACAATTTTCTAAAGAAAGTATTGTAATAATATTAAAGGGAGCGCAGGGAGAAGAGGAATTTGTTTATACGGATAAAAACGGCCTTTTTATATTTAATAATCTAAAAATGGGAAAATATAAAGTAATCCTTGATAAGAGTTATATCCCCGAGGGGTTGAAATCTTCTTCTCCTTTAATAAATGAAGTGGTAATAAATTCAGGCGATATTATAAAAGTTAATTATATTTTTGATTTAAAATAGAAACCCCTTCCGACATATAAATTATAAAATTAGTTAAAAGCATAATTATTTTAGAGGAAAAAATATTTTAAAGTGGAATAATAAAGGTGTCTATAGAAAGAAGAAAGTGGAGTGCAAAATGAAAGCAAAAAAATTAACCAGCTTAATAATTATAATAATTTTAATTTTAAACTTTGAAAAATTGTTTGCCGCCAGCACTGATACAGCTACGGTAAGCGCCGCTATTAACTCCGGGCCTCTTTCCGTAACAGTCGCAGAATCTTCAATATCTTTTTCCAAAACTCTTGACGGCAATGACTATTTTAATACTTCGGCTAACGGAGGATTAAGTATAACCGCTACCGATGCTACTGGAACAGGTAATGGCTGGAATCTTACCGTGGCAAATGACGGAACTGATTTTATTTCAGGCCCTAAGACAATTGCTAATTCCAATTTTAAGTTTAATTCCGGCGGCATTTCAATTACAATGATTAGTGGATTAGCAATCGACCCTATTAACGGGCCCATAGCCGATACAGTTGCCTCAGGAACTTTTAGCGCGGCTAAAAAATTTACTCATGTTAATCCAAACTATGGTTTAGGGAAATATTCAGTAATTATTCCCAGCGCCGATTTTACTCTTGATATCACCGC
>JACPDS010000016.1:0-4840 GCA_016183885.1 Armatimonadota bacterium | reverse complement strand
GTTATACAGGTCCGGTAGTAACGGTAAGTATTGTTTCCGGACCATAAATGATCTTTTAAATTTTACGGCTTTTCGCCGAAGCGGATAGGCTAGAGGGCGGGCATTTTTGTCTTCAGGATTATTTTTATAAATAGAAAATTTATAGGTCTAAAAGATGTTTTTTTGGGGTATAATAAAATTAAGCTTAAAATTTGTAATTTAAGATTAATAAATAAGGAGGGTGAATTAATTAAATGAAAGCTAAACTGATTTTAACAATTATTGCCTTGATATTAATGTGCGGCATATCATTTGCCGTAACCACCAGCGCTACTATTTCAGCAGGCAGTCTTTCTGTATCGGTAACTGAATCTTCTTTATCATTTTCGCGGACATTAGATGGTAATGACCATTCAGCCGATCCGGCAGCAGCTGGATTAAGCATAACGGCTACCGATGCCACCGGAAGCGGCAACGGCTGGAATCTTACTGTGGTAAATGACGCGGCTAATTTTATTGCCGGGGTGAATACAATCGGCAATGCAAGTTTTAAATTTAATTCCAGCGGCATTTCAATCGCTATGCTTACTGGTCAAGCTATCGATGGCACCAATGGACCATTGGCAGATACTATTGCTTCAGGAGCTTTTAGCGTATCTAAAAAATTTGCTCACGCTAATGCGGGATATGGCAAGGGTAAATATTCTGTAACTGTTCCTAATACCTGTTTTACTTTAGATATTTTAGCCGATACGGCGGTGGGCAGTTATACCGGACCGGTAGTAACGGTAAGTGTTGTTTCCGGACCATAAAAAATAAAATTATATTTTTTAAGCAAGGAAAGAGGTTTTTTCTAAGATAAGTTTGAGAGATAGATATGCGTCATAGATAAAAGCAAAATAATAAAAGGTATGGAGATGCATATCTATAAGGACAGAGAGGAGATTTACTCCTCATAGGTTTTTTTTGCTTTAAAGCTAAATTTATGTTATAATTATAGATAGAAAAATAAAGAAATAAGGGATAAAGAGTGAAAAAAAGTATAGTATTATTTATTGTAATAGCTTTTATTTTTGCGCAAAGCGCGGGTTTTGCCGATATGAAAGATTTTTTAACTACTTCTGCGATAATTAAAGGCGGTTCTTTAAGTGTTATAGTAGCTAAAAATGAAATTAAATTTCCTTTGGAAGCATCTTTGCCCGAGAGCACTCTTTTTGGAAGCGGAGAATTAACTTTAACAGCCATAGATGCCACTGGGACCGGCAACGGCTGGAATCTTACCGTAACAAATAATGGGAGCGATTTTGTATTTGGCGATAATATAATTCCTAATAAGAATTTTAAATTTTCAAGTTCTAATATTAAGATTGCAAAACTTACCGGCAAAGAACTTGATTTAATGCGCGGTCCTAAAGTACAGGCTTTTTATAAGTCGCCCTTTTCAAGTCCGCAAAAATTTATCTTTGCCGATAATAGATTTGGGATGGGAAAATATTTTATTAATATTCCCGCCAGCGCTTTTACTCTTGATCTTCCCTCCCGGCTAGTTTATTACGGCGCATCTATTACTCCCACGATAAATGTAAATATTTCTTCCGGTCCATAAATTTTTAAAGTTAAATATTTTTTTAACGTTTTTAATTTTGAAGGCAGAAATGTCTTTTTTTTATTTCCAAATGTTAACAAAATCTTAACAAAAAAAGCTTTACTTTGTTTATAATTATTATTTAAAATGTATATAGAAAAAATTAATTTTTAAGGAGAAGAAAAAATGAAGATTAATCATTTAAGTAGAGTCCCTTTAAAATATAGAAAGGAGGTTGATTCTAAAGGATTTATTCCGGTTATTGTTCAATCTGAAGATTCTAAACTTTTAAACGAGCTTAAGAAAGTTTGCGTGAAAGTTTGCAAAACTAATCAAATTAAACATAATCTTTCTATAATTAATGGCTTTTCAGCTTTAATTGATCCAAAAGGCAAATGGCCATTTTCTAATCCTAAACTGCCCCGCGATAAATTTACAATTTCTTTAGATCAAAAAGTTTTTGCTCTCCCTTTAACTCATCATTATGAAAATGAAGATAAATTTATTAAACCCAGACTTGATATAGCTCGCGGCGTTTTAAATATGCCTGAAGTCTGGAAAATAGCTACAGGAAAAGGTAGAGTTGGCGCGGTTATTGATACCGGGATTGATACGACACATCAGGATTTAAAAGCTCAAGTGAAAGATTTTTATGATGTAGTAGGAGGGAAAAAAGAATCTTATGATGATGAAGGACATGGAAGTCATGTAAGCAGCATTGTTGCCGGCACAGGAGAAGCTTCCGGAGGATTATATAAGGGAATTGCTCCCGATGCTAAATTAGTAGGAGTAAAAGTATTAGATAAAAATGGTTCGGGCAGTTATTCTGATGTAATTAAAGGGGTAGAGTGGATAGTAGCCAAGAATAAAGAATATCCTATTGATGTAATTAATATGTCTTTAGGAGGAACTCCTCAAGGTTCTTATAAAGACGATCCTCTTTGTCAAGCCTTAGAAGTAGCCGAAAAAGAAGGGATTGCTGTTATAGCGGCAGCAGGAAATGAAGGACCTTTTAAAAGCACAATTTCTACTCCAGCTTATGCTCCTTTTGTAAATGCTGTAGGAGCTTATGATGATAATGGGACAGTTAACCGCAAGGATGATAAAATAGCTTATTTTTCCAGCCGCGGACCTACTAAATTTGATAAACTCGTAAAACCAGATAATTCTGCGCCTGGCGTAAATATTATGGCGGCTAAAGCTGGTAGTATTAACGGATATGTGGCTCTTGATGGAACTTCTATGGCATCTCCTATGGTAGCTGGAGCAGTACTGCTTTTAAAACAGGTTAAACCAGATATTATGCCTAATCTAACCAAGGAACTTTTAAAGAAAACTGCCGATCCACTGCCAAAAGTAGATGAAAATATTCAAGGAAAGGGTTTAGTCGATCCATTAGAAGCTTTAACTGCTTAAGTTTTTTTTAAAGTTTAAAGAGATTTTTTAAATTAATTTAGGGACTTTGAGAAATCAAGTCCCTAAATTTTTATCTTTTATTAAATTTTCTAAGGTTTTAGGGCGGTAGCCTACAATTACTTGATCTTGATAAATAATTACCGGAAGGCCGTTTTGTCCGGATATTTTAAAAAGGTCAATTTTGGCTTGTTGATTTTCTTCCACATTTAATTCTTCATATGGAACTCCTTGATCTTTAAAAAAACTTTTAGTTTTTTCACAAGCAAAGCAAGCAGAACTGGAATAAATTTTAGCTTTAATTTCCATTAAATAGCTCCTTTCATTTTATCCAACCACAGAGTTCACAGAGAATATTTTCTCGTTAGAGAAATATATTTTTTTCTCTCTGTGGACTCTGTTGGTTTCATCATATATTTTATCCGCATTTAGAATATCCGCAGTTTCGACATAAACTGCACCCTTCGGCATATTCAACTATTCCCTTGCATTCAGGACAAAAAGCGCTTATTTTTGATTTTAAAAGAGAATTTTTTTGTGAAGTTGAGGCTAAATGAATAAAACTTTCTTTTTTAGTTAAAGCTCTTTCTAAAACTTTAATAATTCCATCAGTGCATGGAACAATAGGAATTTTAGAATCTTCAAGACAGTCGGGGCATTTTATATCCCTTAATTCTCTTAAAATTAAATTAACCTCTATTCCTTCTTTAATAGCTAAATTTATTAATCTCCCTAAAATTTCCAATTGAATATTACATCCTTCTTTAGACTTTGTTTTAATCAATACTTCGGAAATTTTAGACTCGTCATAATTTACTGTAATATATAAATTATTATTGCATATAGGTATTCTTTCAGTTATCCCAAGAAAGGCTTTGCCCGGGGGAAAAGATGATTTTAATAGATGAGAATTATTTTCTTCTTTTTGAGAGGCTTGTTCTAAAGTTAATTTTATATTTTTTTCTTCTTTAGGGATTTCTTTTTTTTCGCCGTTTCCTACATTTAAAACTTGTTTTTGTCTTGAGCCATGGCGGTAAATTGTTACTCCCTTACAGTTTTCTCGATAAGCTAATAAAAACACTTCTTTTACTTCTTCGCGGGCAGATTCTTCTTTAAAATTAACGGTTTTAGAAACAGCATTATCAGTGTATTTTTGAAATGCCGCCTGCATTTTAATATGCCACTCGGGAATAATATCATGAGCGCAGACAAAGATTTTTTTAAGATTTTCGGGAATTTCTTCAATTACCTGCAGTGTGCCCTCTTCAGCGATTTTTTCCATTAAGTTCGAGGAGTTTAAATTATATTTTTGAGCAATTTTTTTAAATAAAGGATGAATTTCAATAAATTTTTCTCCTCCAAGAATTTTTAGATTCATCGCGAGCTGTTTTTTGGATAAAACTCATAATTTCTTCGGCTTTTTTTAAAGCTTCTGGACAGTTATAGGGAATCTCTAATAAAATTAAAAGATCTGCGAATCCCATTACTCCTAAACCAATTTTTCGATTGGCTTTAGTCATTTGAGCAATTTTAGGAAGAGGATATTTATTTACATCAATTACATTATCTAGAAATTTTACCGCTAAACGGATAGTTTTTTCTAATTTTTCATAATCAATAAAATGTCTTCCCTGACTTTCTTTTGCCATTTTGGAAAGATTAATCGATCCTAAATTACAAGCTTCAAAAGGTAAAAGCGGTTGTTCCCCGCAAGGATTAGTGCTTTCTATATCGCCAAGTTGAGGTGTGGGATTGGTTTTATTTAAGCGGTCAATAAAGACTATACCCGGTTCCCCATTTTGCCAGGCCATTTCTACAATTAAATCAAAGACTTCACGGGCATTTAATTTTCCCGAGGCTTGT
>JACPDS010000096.1 GCA_016183885.1 Armatimonadota bacterium | reverse complement strand
TCACCATATTACCGAAAATATAGAAAATGCTTTATATGAAAAATTTCCTAAATGCACAACAGTTATTCATACTGAGCCATATAATAAAGATAAAAAAAAATGAATTTTAAGGCGAATAATAAATAATAATACCTGAAAATGCTTTTAATCTTTCTAAAAATGTTTGCCTTCCAAAGAAAATTTAACCCAAGGCGATTTCGGGTGTTTTTTGGTGAAAGTCAGTGTTTTTTTGGAAATGATGGGCTGCTTTTAATAAGAAGTCTTCGCAAAAAGGCTTTCCGATTAACTGCGCGCCAATGGGCAGGTTATCTTTAAAACCGCAGGGAATTGCTATCGCGGGCAATCCCGCTAAATTAATTGAAACAGTATAAATATCCGAAAGATACATTGCCCAAATATCGGTAATATTTTCTTTAATTTTAAAGGGTAAAGTAGGCGTGGCGGGCGTTAAGATTAAATCACATTCGCGAAATGCATCTTCAAAATCTTTTTTAATTAAGGTGCGTACTTTTTGAGCTTTTAAATAATAAGCTTCATAATAACCTGCTCTTAAGGCATAAGTTCCAATCATAATTATTCTTTTTACTTCTTTTCCAAAACCCCCCGACCTTGTTTTAGAAAACATGGTATTAATTTCTAAAGCTTCTTTATTTCTATATCCATATCTTGCTCCATCATAGCGAGCTAAATTAGAACTGGCTTCTGAAGGAGCAATAATATAATAAGAAGCTAAAGCATAATCTATATGGGGTAAATTTATAGAAATTATTTCCCCCCCCAATTTTTTAAAGGTTGATAAAGAATCTTCTATGGCTAATTTTATATTTTTATCTAATTTTTCCAAAAAAAGATTTTCAGCAATTCCAATTTTAAATTTTTCTAACGGTTCTTGAATAATTTTACTATAATTTGGGATTTTTAGATTACAGGAAGTAGAATCTTTGGAATCCCAGCCAGCTATTGCCTCTAAAAGTAAAGCGCAATCGAAAGCATCTCTGGCAATCGGACCAATTTGGTCTAAAGAAGAAGCAAAGGCAATTAAACCGTAGCGGGAAACTAAACCATAGGTGGGCTTTAAACCGGTTACTCCGCAAAAAGCCGCCGGCTGGCGGATACTTCCTCCCGTATCAGAACCTAAGGCCAAAATGGTTTCTAGGGCGGCTACTCCGGCCGCCGATCCTCCGCTTGATCCGCCCGGCACACGCGTTAAATCCCATGGATTATGAGTGGGACCGAAGGCAGAGTTTTCCGTAGAAGAACCCATCGCAAATTCATCCAAATTACTTTTCCCCAAAATTACCATTCCCCGATTTTTAATTCTGCTTATTACTTCAGCATCATAAGGCGGAATAAAATTTTGCAATATTAAAGAGGCGCAGGTGGTAAGAATTCCCTTGGTAGAGATATTGTCTTTAATTAATATTGGCATCCCCAAGAGCGGATTAATTTCTCCTTGAGAAATTTTTTGATCTGCTCTTTGAGCGGCATCCAGGGCTTCTTTTTCTACAACGCTAATAAAAGCTTTAATTTTAGAATCTAATTTTTTAATTCTTTCTAATAAAAATTTAGTAATTTCAAATGAACTCAATTCTTTATTAATGAATTTTTTATGCAGCCTTTGCGCAGTTAAAATTTCCATCTTTATTCAATAATTTTAGGCATTTTAAAATAATTATCTTCTTTTTCGGGCGAATTAGCCAAAACCTCGTTTATATTTAATGATTCCTGCGCTTCATCATCTCTAAAACGGTTGTCTTGAGGAAAAACTTGAAAAGTTGCTTCAATATTACCGGCATCTAATTCTTTTAACTTTTCAATATAATTGAAAATAGAATTAAGTTCGCCGGCGAAAGATTCTTTTTCGATTTCGCTAATCTCTAAACGAGCAAGATAAGCAATATGACCAACTTCTTCTTTAGTTAACATCTTTTAAAAAATCCCCTGCAAGAATTAATTTTGATAAGTCTTTAAGCAAATAATTTCCCTCTAACTCAAAATCATAAATATTTTTATAAGACTTTATATCTTCTTTATTGTTTTTTAAAAAAGCCAATAGCGAAGGATCTAAATAAGTATTTTTTAAAAATTTTAAGAACCCTTGAATTAATTTTTTAAAATTATTTAAACTAATATATTCAGCCTCTTTTAAAAAAGAACGATAATCAACATTAGAAGAATCTAATTGAAGAATTTCATCTTTTATAAAAAAATTTAAAAGATAAATTTTCCTATGGCTTTTTATTAGATAATCTTTTTCGCTTTCTCCAAAAAAAATCTTTCTAATTATTTTTTGGATGCCATAATTTGGTTTTTGAGGAGAGGGCAATTCTTCTTCTAAAATCCCCAACTGAAGCAGTTTTATTTCCTCCCAGGGGATTTCCATTTTTTTTTCTTTAGTTTCTAAAATCAAACAATCTTCTTTAATCTCCCCCCTTTTTATTTTTAAGGGCAGCACAATCAATCTTCCCCCATCATTCTTTTGGGATCTTGCAGGTTTTTAGCATATTCTTCCCTGGTGCTGCTTTTAATATAAGCAGGTAAAGTTTTAATTTTTAAGCGCATATCATTAGGAACATCCGAACTTTTTATGGCCTCTTCTTCGGTGATTAATTCCGATTTATAAAGTTCTAAAAGAGCGTGATCGAAAGTCTGCATACCCTCGGGTTGGAATTGATCTAATTCCCGTTTAATTTGTTTAAGCTCTCCATTAGCGATTAAATCCTGCATTCGAGCATTAACTATCATAATTTCAACCGCGGGAATCATTCCCGAACCATCCTTTTTTTGAACCAATCTTTGCGAAACAACGCCCTTTAAAGATAAAGAAAGCTGCATTCTTGTTTGTTCATGAACTTCAGAAGGAAAAAACTGTAAAACTCTTTCTATTGTTTGGGGGACATCCGGCGAGTGCAGGGTGCTTAAAACTAAATGACCGGTTTCGGCAAAATGCACAGCAGCGTTTACGCTTGCTACATCCCTCATTTCTCCCACCAAAAGAACATTAGGCGCTTGGCGCAGGGCATTTTCCAAGGCGTTATTAAAAGAAATGGTATCGATTCCCACTTCTCTTTGCGAAATTAAGCTTTTTTTATCATAATGGATAAATTCAATCGGATCTTCAATAGTAATAATATGTCCAAAAGAATTTTGATTTCGATAGTCGATTATCGCCGCTAAAGTAGTAGATTTTCCAGAACCGGTTGGGCCGGTAACTAAAATTAATCCCCTTTTATAGAGAGCCATCTTTTTTAAGACGCCTGGAAGCTGTAAAGAATCTATATCTTGAATATCTTCTCTAATTCTTCGCATTACCAGGGCGATTGTTCCCCGTTGACGATAAACATTCACCCTAAATCTTCCCAGTTTGGCAATAGTATACATAAAATTAGCTTCAGGATTGTTCATAAAATTTTCTTTTTGCGCGGGAGACATAATCTGAAAAGCTAAAAGCTCGGTAAATTCCGGAGTAAATTTTTCCATTTCTATAGGGATAAACTCTTCATTAATTTTTAGTGTGGGGGGCATATCTGCCTTGAGATATAAATCAGAAGCATTTTCTTTAACCATTAAAGCTAAAATTTTATTTAAGAGATCAACAATGTTCTCCATAACTACCTCAGGAATTATTTTTTACAAATATTTTTAGTTCCTCTTTTTTAATTAAGCGCTTAATATTTTCCTTATGTTTATAAAAAGCAAATAAGGTGGCAATTAAAGAAAAATAAAAAATTTCTTTAGGTTCTTTTAAAAAATATATCGAAATAGGAATGCTTAGCGCCCCGCATAGAGAGGCTAAAGAACTATATTTGGCGGCAAATATAATTATAATATAAATTAAAATTCCAATTAAAGCGGCTTTCCAACTTAAGCAAATAAATACTCCTAAGCTGGTAGCAATGCCCTTCCCCCCCTTAAAGCTTAAAAAACAAGAATAATTATGCCCTGAAATAGCGCAAAGTCCGGCTAAAATTTGGGCTAAAGGCAAATTTATAAAAGGTATAAGGAAAAAATTAGCCAAAAATACCGCCATACTTCCTTTCCCCACATCGGTTAAAAGAACTATGCTCCCCCAAAATGAACCCAAAGCCCTAAAAGCATTAGCGGCTCCGATATTTCCGCTTCCATATTCTCTTAAGTCTATCCCCCTGGTTAATTTTCCAATAATAATGCCAAAGGGAATTGAACCCAATAAGTAGCTAATTAAGATTAAGAATATTATTTTCATTACAATAAAATATTTTATTAATATAAGATTTATCCTGCTTTTTTAAAGATGAAAACATAGATTCGGGGCATATTTAATTAAACTTAAATATTATTGGAGTTCCGTTAAAGCCAAAAATTTGGCGGATTTTATTTTCTAAATAACGTTTATATGAAAAATGAATTAATTTTGGTTCATTTACCTTAAAGGTAAATGTGGGAGGCATTATTTTAGATTGAAAAACATTATAAATTTTTAAGCTTTTTCCTTTATGGGTTGGCGGCGGATGAATAGCTAAAGCTTCTAAAACGAGGCGGCTCAAAACCTTATCTTCAATTTTTTTGGTAAATTCGCTATAAATAAAGTTTGCTTCTTTAAAAATATTATTAATCCCCTCTTTGGTTTTAGCCGAAACGAAAATAATCGGAGAATAATTAATAAAATCCAGCTCCCGGATTAATTTTCCGCTTAAATGATTTTTATATTTTATAAGCTCAGCTTTATTAAGTTTATCTTTAATTAAATCCCATTTATTAATCACTATTAAGGAAGCTTTATTTTCTTTTAAAATTAATCCGGCAATTTTTTTATCTTGAGAAATTAAATCATCCGGTTCCAAAATTAATAAAACTATATCAGCTTCAAGAATTGCCCGATGGGTCCTTAAAACGCTAAAATACTCGACATTCTCTTTTATTTTGCTTTTATGTCTTAATCCTGCGGTGTCAATAAAAATAAAACGTTCTTTATTTTTTACTATTTCAGTATTAATATTATCTCGAGTGGTGCCGGGAATTTCATGCACAATGCTTCTTTCTTCCCCGGCTATGCAATTAAAAATCGAAGACTTGCCCACATTTGGTCTTCCGGCAAGAGCGATTTTTACAGCATAAATTTCTTCTTTAATTTCAAAAT
>JACPDS010000097.1 GCA_016183885.1 Armatimonadota bacterium | reverse complement strand
TTTGCGGGCGGAGCTATTGTAATCAAACATCCTCCCCCTCCAGCTCCGCATATTTTAGAAGCCCAAGCTCCGTGAATTTTAGCTACTTCTATTAAATATTCAATTTTATCATTACTTACTCCAAGAGCTAAATTTTTTCTGTTTTCCCATTCTTCATTTAATACTCGAGCCATTTTTTCGTAATCTTTAGATAATATACAATCTCTCATATGATAACTGGTAGCTTTAATCTTCTTCATACTCATTACTGTCGGCACTTCTTTGTCAATAAATTTTTTAACCATCTGCCAATTATGGGTTGCAGAAAAATGAGAAATACCGCTAAAAGATAAAATTAAATAACTCTCAAATTCTTTTATATCTTCTTCTTTTAAGACTAAAGGTTCTACTTTAATCCCTTTAATATCAAACCATAAAGCATTCACTCCTCCATAAATAGCCGCGCAGTAATCTTGTTTCCCCGTTGGAATGTGTAAATTTTGAGCTTCTAAATTAGCTCCCCATTCGATTAAATTTTCTAAATTAATTTCCCGCAGATTAATCTTTTCTAAAGCGCCCATTAAAGCCATCAGTAAACTGGAGGATGCCCCCAGCCCGGAACCTTTGGGAGCGGTATTATAAGTATTTATATTTAACCCTATAGGAAGATGATAAAACTTAAGAACTCTAATAATTAAGTCTAATCCACCTTGAGGAATCCCGGAATCAATATGTTGAATTTCAATGGATTCATTAAGGTCCTCAGAATTTATGACTATTTTAGAATCGGGGCGGGCTTCAATTTCCACAAAACTGCGTAAATTTATAGCCATATTAACGGTTAACCCCCCATCGGTTAAAATATAAAGAGGATAAATATCTAAAGTTCCGCCCGCTAAATCAATTCTTGTGGGAGCGCTGGTTTTAACTTTCATAACTAAATCACCTTCTTAAAAAAAATTCTTTATTTATTATAGAGAATTTAATTAATTGTTTAAAAATTAAAGTAAATTTTATTCTTCGAAATAAATTCCTAAACGGGTTAAGGTTTCTAAATCGCTGATACGCTCTTTTAATAAATCGTAAGAAATTATTCTTTTTTGATATAATTCTATTAAAGCTTGATCCATAGTCTGCATTCCCAACTGCTTGCGTCAATTCTCTTTAAAAGCTGTTGAGCTAAAACTGCTTTAAGAGATGTGGAAAGGGAGGATCTTATTTGAGGTTGTTGTTTAGAAGGAAAAATATCAATAATTCTGTCAATAGCTTTAGGAGCGCTGTTAGTATGTAAAGTAGCTAAAACTAAAATGCCGCTTTCTGCCGCGCGTAAAGCTTCAGAAACAGTTTCTAAATCCCGCATTTCCCCAACCAAGATAATATCCGGGTCGGCGCGCAAAGCAGAACGTATTCCGTCAGAAAAACTTACTACGTCTCTTCCCAATTCTCTTTGAGCAAAATGAGATTTTTTATTTTCATGGATAAATTCGATTGGGTCTTCAATGGTAATTATATGAGTTTTTCTTAAATGATTAATCTCGTTAATAAGAGCCGCTAAAGTAGTAGATTTACCCGAACCGGTAGCTCCGGTTACTAAAATTAAACCTTTCTTATAATTTGCTAAATCAGCTATTTGAGGAGGCAGTTCCAAGTCTTTTAATAAAGGAACTTTAACGGGGATAACCCTGAAAGCTAATCCTAGTCCCCTAAAATGCTGATAAGCATTTACTCTAAAGCGTCCGATCGCGCTTTTTTGATAGGAAAAATCCGCTGAACCATGTTTCCCGAAATTGGAAATTAAATTTTTAGGCAGGATCTCTGAAATAATCTCCTGTAAATTTACTTCTGTTAATTGAGGATATTCGGAAAATTTAAGCTCGCCGTTAATCCTAAAAACAGGAGAAATTCCGCAGGAAAGATGTAAATCAGACCCGCCTAAAGTTATTACTTCTTCTAATAATTCATCTAAATATGATCTATATTTTTTATGTATATGAACTTCAGGGGGAGTTGTTTTTAAAGAATTTTCTTCCTCAAATTTTGGAGGCATCAACAACTCTTCTATAGGTTTATCTATAAGAGGAGGTTCTTTTATATTTTCTTTCTGAGAAAAAGCCAGCATAAAACTGTCAAAGTTAATTTCTTTTTCCCTTTTTGAAGATTCTTTAGGAATCATAATTAATTATTCCTCTAAAAAAGGCGTAAAAATTTCTTTATCTTCGGATAAATCATAAGCATCGGCGGGATAAATTTTTCCCTTCTTAAGCAGTTCTAACAAAGAATCATCCAACATCTGCATTCCCATGTTTCGGTTAGTCTGCACCGCAGAAACAAGATGAAAAGTTTTATTTTCTCTAATTAAATTAGCGACTTGATTTGAATATAGAATAATTTCTAAAGCGGGAATTCTTCCTCTTTTATCTTTCTCGGGGATTAAAATTTGGGAAATTATGCCTCGCATAGACTCGGAAAACATCATGCGAATTTGGTTTTGCTGCTCCGGCGGAAATACTTCAATAATCCGATCGATGGTTTGCATGGCGCTTCCGGTATGCAGGGTGGAAAAAACCAGATGACCGGTTTCGGCGGCTCTAATAGCTAATTGGATGGTTTCTAAATCTCTTAATTCTCCCACCACAATTACATCTGGGTCTTCCCTCATTGCGGAAAGCAAAGCTATCTCGAAACTCTCTACATGAATTCCTACCTGTCTTTGGGTAACTAAACTTCTTTTATTAATATGAATATATTCAATCGGATCTTCTATAGTTAAAATATGCCTGGATTGATTTTTATTAATTTCATTAATTAAACTGGCTAAAGTGGTAGTTTTTCCGCATCCGGAAGGACCTGTAATTAAAATAATTCCTTTTTGAAGTTTAGTAAAATTAACTAAAATTTCCGGCAAATTTAATTCTTTTAAAGTAGGAATAATATTTGGGATAACTCTAAAAAATATATTTAATCCATTTTGTTCTAATAAAATATGGGCGCGAAAACGTTGTTTTATCTTTCCGTTATAATTTTCATAAATTAAATCAAGGTTTTTTCCATTTTCTAATTTTTTCTTCTCTTCAAGAGTTAAAATTTCTTCAATTAATTCTTTTATTTCGTTATGGCTTAAAATTATATTGCGTAAAGGCAAAAGTTCTCCAAAAACGCGCATAATAGGATAAGTTCTCGCGCATATATGAAGATCAGAGGCTTTATGTTCTATTATTTCTTTAAGATAAGCGTCAATTCTAGCCATAAGTTAAGTTAATCTATTCTATAAAACAACTTAAAAACCTTTTTAAATTAAATAAAGAGAGGATTTTTTTAAAAGTGTAGAATTTTATTAAAATGCTTAAAATTTCTGCTTCTATATTATCCGCCGATTTTAGTTCTCTTAAAGATGAGATAAAAAAACTGGAAAAAACCAAAAAAATAGATTTAATCCATTTTGATTTAATGGACGGCCATTTTGTTCCCAATCTTACCTTTGGTCCTTTAATTATTAAAAGTTTAAGAGATAAAACCAATCTGCCTTTTGAAGCTCACCTGATGCTGGAAGGACCTGAACATTATTTTCAAGCTTTAAAAGAAGCTCGGGTGGAAACAGTAATTATTCAAATAGAAACCGTTTTACATCTTAAGCGCGTTTTTAACTTAATGAAAAGCTATAATTTTAAAGTAGGGGCGGCCCTTAATCCCTCTACGCCGATTTCTTTTTTGGAATATATTCTAGAAGATTTAGATTTAATCTTAATTATGACGGTTGATCCGGGATTTCCCGCTCAAGAATTTATAAAATCAATGCTGATTAAAATTGAAAAAGTTAAAAATTTAATCAAGCAGTCCAAAAAGAAAATTTTAATTGAAATAGATGGCGGAATAAACTATAAGACCGCTCCTTTAGCCGTAGAAAAAGGCGCGGAAATTTTAGTAATCGGCTCTAATATCTTAAATTCTGGAAATTATAAAAAAGCCGTCCAAAAAATTCTTAAAAATATAGATGCCTAGTTTAACTTTAATTTCTTTAGATGAAAATTTAGAAAAATTAAATATTTTAAAACCTTTAAATGAAGTCTTGGAAATTAAAGATATTAAAAAAATAAAACCGCCAAAATTAACCTTTAATCCAGATAGAAAACAATATTTTTCAACATCGCTTCTGCATTTTTTAGAATTACAACGAAAAGACCGCCAGGAAATAATTCTAGGAATTATAAACAGCCCTATTTATACTCCCGGGCTTACATCCGCTATTGGAGAATCCTCTCCCAAAAGAGGCGTAGCTGTAGTTTCCGCTTATTTACTTAATAATAATGAAATTATAAAAGAAGCCTTTCATGAAATCGGCCATATTTTTTTGCTAAATCATTGCGATTTTATTAATTGTTTTATGCATTGTTCAGAAGATAAAAAACCAAGTCAAAAACAAGAATTTTGTCAAAACTGCCAAGCACTAATTAAAAAAAATAAAGCAAAATTAAATTTTTCAAAAAATTTTGAATCTTTATCTTTAGTTTATTCATCAAAATCGGTAAGCTTTGGGGAACATATTTTTCCTGTAGAAAAGTATTCTCTAATTTATCAAGTTTTAAAAGAAAATAGACTTTTTAAAAATACTTCTTTTTATGAAGCTCCTGAAGCGGAATTTGAAGATTTACTTTTAGCGCATGATTTAGAATATTTAAATGACTTAAAAGAGTTAAAACTAACCCCGCGCACTTTATTTTCCGAAATACCCATAAACAAAGAAATAATGGATTTTTTTATTTCTCATGCCGGAGGAACAATTTTAGCCGGTTTTCTTGCTTTAAAAGAAGGCGTGCAGTAATTTCCTCCACATGCAATATATGGCGTCCGCGGCCAGCATACGGTATAATGCCGGCGACCAGGTTATGCCGCCGCCATGCAGGGCGGGGGAACGGATAATACAGCAGGAGTTGTCATGGATCTGTTAATGCCGGAGCAATGGAATGAATTGCTGCGATTCATTCCCCAGATAAAGCCGACGATCAAATTTACTTAAAAAAATTACGTCAAACCGCGCCTCCTTTATTAGAATTTTTTAAGCCGGACTTTATTTTTTATATAGCTGGAGCCGATCCTTATAAAGAAGATATTTTGGGAGGACTGAATTTAACTATTAATGGCTTAAAAGAAAGAGATGAACTAATATTTTCACAGGCTTTTCAGCGGAAAATTCCCATTGCTTCGGTATTGGCGGGCGGTTATGCTAAAAAAATAAAGGACTTGATTAAAATTCATTTTAATACCGCTTTAACGGCTTTAGAAGTTTTTGGAGATTTTGATTATAATTTAGATAATGAATTTAACGAGAACACAAATAAGAACATTTGTCAAGTTGATATTTAATTAAAAATATGCTATATTAAATAAAGAAAATAAGATGCCCTGTTGTGTTAGTGTTAACCTTAAAGATTTTTGGCCAACTTTTTAACATAGGGAGCTTGACTCTGGTAATTGTGTGAAAGCCCTTTTTATCATAAGGGAATCCTAAGATTGCCGGGAGGCGCCCACCTGCTTAGACAGGATCAAAAACTTTTCGGATTCACGGCACAACGGGGTTATTTTTTAAAATTGGGGATGTAGCTCAGTTGGGAGAGCGAGCCGATGCAACATCGGCTAGGTCAGGGTTTTCCCGACGCCTAATAATAAAATTGCTCCAAAAGTGGAGCAAATAATAAAATAAGGAAGGGTCGGGATCCCGAGTCAAATAAAATGAATATCGGGAGAAGAAAAAATAAGAATGTGCATTGTTTATATTTTAAAGAGTATATCTAGCGGCAAATACTATATTGGAAGTACTGCTGACCTAAACAGAAGACTAAATGAACATCAAGAAGGACGTGTAATCTCAACACGTAATTTAAGACCGCTTGAACTTGTTTTTTATCAAAAATTTAATAATGAAAAATAATCCCGACAAATAGAATATAAGCTAAAAAATAAAAACATCATCGAGGGGTTATTTTTTAAAATTGGGGATGTAGCTCAGCTGGGAGAGCGCTTCCCTCGCACGGAAGAGGTCGGCGGTTCGAATCCGCTCATCTCCACCAAAACTAAATAACCAAGCCAATCTCTGAAAAGGGAGGTTAGTTTTTTTATATAATAGTTTTTAACCCAAAAAATGTATTTAATTCTTGATAGCCATAAAACCCTTATAAATAAATAAAAACACTTATATCTCATAAAATACTTTTATATTTTACAAGAATTTTATTGAAAATTTTTAAAAATATCGGCGGAATCAGCAACTTAATATAATCATTTAATGACCTTCTTGGCGGTGTATTCCAAAAAACTTTCCAATTTTCAATTCGTTCAGTTAATTTTTCAATAATATCAATATCTGTTTTTCCCTTAAAACCAATTCCTATTATTGTGTGCGGAAAATTGCTTTCGCCCGCATAAGAGACTAAAGATGTGTTAAAAGGCTTTAAAATGCTTTTAAATGCATCGGGAGTAAAGCGCCAGTAGTCATAAGGAAAGTAATGTATGGGAAAATTCATAACAGAACTAATTATGAGTATTCCATTTTTATTTAAAATTCTATATGCCTCTTCAACAGCTTTTCTAGGGTTCTCGACATGTTCAAGAACATCTACAATAATAACGGTGCCAACTGATTCCGATGGAAGATTTATTGCCTGAACATCTAAAACTATATCTACTCCCATTCCCTCCCTGAAATCAGCACCTATGTATTTTTTCCTGAGTTTGACAGTTGCAAAATAAAAAATCCTTAAATTACGTGAGAAATTGAGAATTAGAACAAAAACGATTTCACTACACTTCTCAGAATTTATCTGGAGTAGTTATTTTGGGTGGAATTTTTATTCTTAGCACCCTA
>JACPDS010000100.1 GCA_016183885.1 Armatimonadota bacterium | reverse complement strand
GGTATTGATGAATTTATAACAAAAATACAGATGTTTCTTGAAAAAAACCTATTGATAGTAAAAATGATAGGCTCAAAAGTTACAGGTAATTTCCAGCCTGATTCAGACATAGACTTGTTTATCCTTGTAAAAGAATGTAATTATTCTGTCATGCATGCAATTTCAGAAGTTTCTGCAGAAATTAATCTTAATTATGATATTATTATTTCTCCAATTATTTATAGTGTAGAAGAACATAATAAAAATGTATATTTCAAAACTTTATTTATAAGGGAACTTGATAAAAACGGAGTGTCAATATATGAAGCAGTATAACATTGAATTAGCGGAATATAGGATTAATAAAGCTAAAGAACATTTAAGTTCTGCTAAAGACTTATTGGAAAATAATCATTTAAATGACTCTATTTCAAGGTCATATTATGCGATATTTTCTGCTGCTAGAGCTATTCTTGCGTTAAAAGAATTGGATAGCCCAAAACATTCAGGCGTAATAGCGTTTTTTAACCAAAATTTTGTAAAAACGTGTATTTTAAATGTTGAATCAAGCAAAATTATTCAGGAAGCAAAAAATTATAGAGAAAAAGCCGACTATGGAGATTTCCTAAAAACTTCTAAAGAAGATGCGGAAAATCAAATAAAAAATGTTCTTATCTTCGTTGACGAAATAGAACAAAAAATAAATGAACTAACTTCAACCTGATTAAAGAAAAGAGTTGCGCAAACTCTGTAAAGTTAATTAATACAATCCCATAAGTTAAGGATTTTTGCGGCGAGAAAGAGGAATTAGCGCAGAATTTTTACCCCGTTTAAATTAAGATGGTATAAAAAAACTAAATGAAAGAAATCTCCCGGATGAGGAATTAATTTCAACTTTTGAGCAGTTTTTAAAGACAAATCATAAGTTTCTACGCAATTTTCCGGAACAATAACTTGATATTTTAATTTTTCTGAATTAGCCTTAGATTTGAAGTGCATTGCTAATTGGTATAAGCAAAGATCTGTGCAGTCCCCCAGACAAATAATTTTCTCTAATTGAGGATGCGCTAAAAGATATTTTTCTAAATCAGTTCCTATAAAAGAATTTATGGAATATTTTGGAATAACGGTAAATTCATTGGAAAAAGGAAGATTTTTAAGTTCAGAAACCATTTCTGCCTCGCTTGAACCAGCCTGACAGTGTGGTCCAAAATCTTTGAATTCAGGACTATCGGGAGGATGAGCATCCTGAATAAAAACTAAATTTTTGATTCCCAAAATATAAGCCTTTTTAATTAACTTAACTATTGGCTTAATAATTTTTGCTATCCTGGGGCTAGCCAGCGGTCCCTGGCGGCAGAATCCATTAATTAAATCAACACAAAATAAAGCCGTATTTTCAGGAGTAGTTTCTTTTAGAATTTTTTCTAATCTAAGCGGTTTTAAATTTTTCTTCCAATTTTTTAAGTAATTTAAAAAATCATTTGTTTTTTTAAACATAATAGATATAATTATCTATATAATTAAAAATTTCCTTTCCTTGATAAAAGGAACTTTTATAAAATTTACCGAAGTAAAAAATTTTATGCCATTATGCCAAAAAAGAGATTAGATTCAAAAATTTTCAATTTACCTGTGGAAAAAATGCGCGCCGGTTATTATTCTGATGTTTATTTTAACCGCACCAAAGAAATTTTAGAAAAAGACCATCATCACCCCGTAGTTTTAATGCAAGTCTTTCAAAAAAATGAGGCAGTTTTATGCGGAATTGATGAAGCGCTTGCTATTTTAAGACTTTGCGGCGGCTATAAAAATTCTCACGGTAAATGGATTGGCGGATGGGATAAACTTACCGTTAAAGCTCTTTATGACGGCGATAAAATTTCCCCCTTTGAGAATGTAATGACAATTGAAGGAGATTATTCTTTATTTGCTCATTTAGAAACCGATTTTTTAGGAGTTTTAGCCCGCCGAACAAAAGTAGCTACTAATACTAAAGCAGTCGTTAAAGCGGCTCAAAAAAAATCAGTTTTATTTTTTCCGGCTAGATTTGATCATCATTTAGTTCAAACTGGAGATGGTTACGCGGCATATATTTCCGGAGCTTTAGGGGTTTCTACCGATGCTCAAGGAGAATGGTGGGGTTCCAAAGGTTTAGGAACAATGCCGCATGGTTTAATTGCCGCTTATAAAGGCGATACTGTTTTAGCTACTAAAAAATTCTCTCAATATATTGATCCTTTGGTAAGGGTAGTTTCATTAGTAGATTTTGATAATGATTGCGCGGGAACATCTTTAAAAGTAGCTAAATCTTTAGGCAGGAAGCTTTGGGGAGTGCGTTTAGATACTGCCGGAACTGTGGTGGATAAATCATTAATTAATCAAATGACTACCTATCCTCCTACCGGGGTTAATCCCCAGCTTGTAATAAATGTAAGAAAAGCATTAGATAAAGCTGGTTTTAAGTATGTAAAAATTGTAGTTTCCGGCGGGTTTAACGCTAAAAAAATTGAAGAATTTGAAAAACTGAAGATTCCCGTAGATGTTTATGCCGTAGGAAGCAGTCTTTTTGAAGGAAGTTATGATTTTACAGCCGATATAGTTAGGATTAAAGTAAAAGGAAAATGGAAAAATTGCGCTAAAGTAGGCAGAAATTATAATCCTAATAAACGTTTAAGTCTGGTTAAGTAAAGAAATATTTTAGAGCCTTGAATAAAGGATTTTTTTTTAATATAACGAAAAATACTAAAGTTAATAAATATTTGCAAGTGCAATTAAAGAAGGAAACCATCGAGTTTGAAAATTTTAAAAGAATTTACTAAAGATGAAGCAATTTTAAAAATTCTGCAAAAATATCAATTTAAAACAGAAAATTTTCTTCCTATATTATTAGAAATTCAAGGTAAAAAAAATGGATTAAATACGGAAACACTCGATTATCTAGCTAATGAATTAAAAGTCGAACCCAGTTTGTTTTACGGAATAGCCACTTTTTATCATTTTCTTAATCCTAAAAAAAAGGCTCGATATAATATTTATTTATGCCGCGATTGCACCTGCGAATTAAAAGGAAATAAAAAAATATTAAAAACTTTAGAAAAAATTTTAAATTTAAAAATAGGAGAAACCAGCCCCGATAATAAGTTTTCTTTAAATTTAACCAGTTGTCTGGGAAGCTGCGATAAAGCTCCGGCGATGTTAATTAATAAAGATTTATACAATAAATTGTCTCCTAAAAGAATAATTAAAATTATTGAAAAATTATAAAAATGCCCGAATTTAAAATTGCTCTTAAAAATTGCGGAAAAATTAAGCCATTTTCTATCGAAAGCTACATTAATCATCAAGGTTATTTAGCTCTTAAAAAAACTCTCCAAATGACTCCCTTAGAGATTATTAAAGAAATAAAAAGATCTAAATTAAGAGGAAGAGGAGGAGCGGCATTTCCCACAGGGCTAAAGTGGGAAGCGGTGGCTCAAGAAAAATACGTTCCTAAATATATTATTTGCAATGCTGACGAAGGAGAACCGGGAACATTTAAAGATCGGGTAATTTTAAGCCAAGATCCTCATAAAATTATAGAAGCTATGACTATTGCCGCCTTTAGCGTGGGAGCGCAGATTGGCTTTATTTATTTGAGATTAGAATATCCAGAAATTTTCTACATTTTAGAAAGAGCTATAATCCAAGCTAAAAATAAAAATTATTTAGGTAAAAATATTTTAAATACCGGTTTTTCCTTTGATATCCAGCTTAAAAGCGGAGCTGGAGCATATATTTGCGGGGAAGAAACAGCTTTAATTAAATCTGTGGAAGGTAAAAGAGCGGAGCCGGTTCCAAAACCTCCTTATCCTACAACTTGCGGTTTATTTGGAAGACCTACATTAATAAATAATGTGGAAACTTTAGCTAATATTCCCGCGATTATTTTAAATGGAAGCACCTGGTTTTCTGAAATTGGCACAAAAGAAAGCAAGGGAACCAAGGTATTTTCAGTAAGCGGAGATATAAAAAAACCGCAGGCAATTGAAGTTCCAATGGGAACTGCTTTAAAAGAACTCTTGGAGCTTTGCGCAGGCGTAGAAGGAAGCATTAAGGCTATCCAGGTAGGAGGACCATCCGGCAAACTTTTTAATTGTCTGGAAGGAGATGGATTAAATCTTTCTTTATCTTATGAAACTTATCTGGGAGCTGGAGCGGTGATTGTTTTTAATACCAAACGCAATTTAATTGAAATGACGCGTTCATTTTTAGAATTTTTTACAGAAGAATCCTGCGGAAAATGCGTGCCCTGCCGCGAAGGTATTCCCCAATTACTGCATATAATTAAGAAAATTTTAAGTTTTAAAGCAAATCGAGAAGATTTAAATAAACTTGAAAAAATGTGCAAACTTATTAAAATTACATCGCTTTGCGGCTTAGGGAAAACAGCTCCCGGAAGTATTTTAGATACTTTAAAAGAATTTCCTGAAGAATATAGTATTTATTTTTAAATTTAATAAATGAGTGAAATAAATTTAACGATTAATAATAAAAAGATTAATGCTCCATCGGGGACAACTATTTTAGAAGCAGCTAAAAAAGAAGGAATCAATATTCCTGTACTTTGCTATTATCCCGAGATAACCGCATCCGGAAGATGTAGAATCTGCATCGTGGAAATTGAAAATTATCCCGATTTAATGCCTGCCTGTAATACCGAAATAAAAGAAGACATGGTGATTTATACTCATTCTCCCAGAGTAATTGGAGCTCGAAAATTTATTATGGAGATGTTATTAGCTAATCATCCTAAAGATTGTTTAACCTGCGAATCCTGCGGAGACTGCGAACTTCAAGATATTGCCTATCAATTAGGCATTAAGAAATATGATTTCCCCAAAGTTAAAAAATCAATCCCGGTAATTAATAAAAACACATCTATAATAAGAGATCAAAATAAATGTATTCTTTGCTCCAGATGCGTGGAAATTTGTTTTCAATCCCCTGTTTTAGGAATTTGGTCAATAGTAAATAGAGGAATGAATAGTATGGTTACCACTGAATTTGATCGACCTTTAGAGGAAACTAATTGTGTTTTTTGCGGAAGATGTATTGATGTATGCCCTACAGGAGCTTTAATAGAAAAAGAGCGTCTGGGCAGCAGCAGAATATGGGAAATGGAAAAAATCAAAACTATTTGCCCTTATTGCGGAGTAGGATGCAATTTTGATTTAAATTTAAATTTAAAGGATAAAAAAATTATTTATGTTTCTGCTAATTCAGAAAACAAAGTAAATGGAAGAAACATGTGCGTAAAAGGAAAATTTGGTTATCACTTCATCCAGCATCTAGATCGCTTAAGAGAGCCTTTAATAAAAGAAGATGGTAAATTTAAAAAAGTCAGCTGGGAAAAGGCTTTAAATTTTACAGCTTCTAAATTTAAGGAAATTATTCAAAAATATGGTCCTGATTCGGTGGGTGGATTATCTTCCGCTAAATGCACCAATGAAGAAAATTATCTTTTTCAAAAATTTATCCGCGCCTGTTTTAAAACTAATAATGTTGATCATTGCGCCCGGCTTTGCCATGCCGCTTCTGCTGCAGGACTGGCAATGTCATTGGGAAGCGGAGCTCCCACCAGCTCGATTGAAGAAATTGATAAAGTAGAAGTTATTTTTGTAATCGGCTCAAATACTACTGAAACTCACCCGGTAATTGGAGCAAGTTTAAAAAGAAGAGCAAAACAAGGGGCAAAATTAATTGTGGCTGATTGCCGCCAGATACAACTAGCTGAAATTTCCGACTTATTTTTACAGCATTTGCCCGGAACAGATATCGCTCTTTTAAATGGAATAATGCATGTAATTTTAAAAGAAAATCTTTGGGATAAAAAATTTGTAAAAGAACGCACTGAAAATTTTGAAAATTTTAAAGAAATTATTCAAAAATATAACCCAAAACTGACAGCTAAAATTACTCAAGTTCCTCAAGAAAAGATAATTCAAGCCGCAAAAATTATCGGAAGTTCAAAACAAGTAATGATTTTTTACGCTATGGGAATTACCCAGCATACAAGCGGAGTTAAGAATGTTTTAAGTTTATCAAATTTAACCTTGCTTACCGGGAACATAGGAAGATACGGAGCAGGCTTAATGCCTCTGCGGGGTCAAAATAATGTTCAAGGTTCTTGCGATATGGGAGCATTGCCTAATAACTTTCCCGGATATCAAAAAATTGATTTAGATAATATCAAAAAATTTGAGGAGTTTTGGAAAACCCAACTGCCTAAAACCCCCGGATTAACCACTACAGAAATGTTTAAAAATATTCCTCAAAAAATTAAAGCTTTATATATTATGGGCGAAAACCCGCTTATAAGCGAACCCGACAGCAATCATATTGAAAAAGTTCTGCCTGAATTAGAATTTTTAGTAGTTCAAGATATTTTTCTAACTGAAACCGCTAAATTTGCTAAAGTCGTCCTGCCGGGAGCTAGTTTTGCGGAAAAAGAAGGAACATTTACCAATACGGAAAGAAGGGTGCAATTATTAGGAAAAGCTTTAGAACCTTTAGGCAATTCTAAAGTCGATTGGCAGATTTTAAACGAATTATTTATAAAATTTGATTATCCTTCAAATTATACCGCTCCAGAAGAAATTATGCGGGAAATTCAAAAAGCTGTCCCGATTTATGGAGGGATGGCTTACCATAGATTAAAGCCTTATGGATTACAATGGCCCTGTTATGATGAAAATGATCCCGGAACAATTTTTTTGCATGAAAATGCTTTTCCTCGGGGAAAAGGTTTATTTTTTGAGATTGAAGCATTAAATCCCGATGAATCACCTGAAGAGGAATATCCTTTTATTTTAACTACCGGTAGAATTTTACCTCAATATCATACAGGCACTATGACCAGGAAAACTCCTTTAGAAAACTTAGCGCATGAAAATTTGGCTCGGATATCTCCTAAAGATGCTAAAAAATTGAATCTCAATGACTCAGAAAATATTATTTTAAAATCTAAACGCGGTGAAATATCTTTAAAAATAAAAATTACTCCTCAAATTCCCCAGGGAATAGTTTTTGTGCCTTTTCATTATTTTGAAAGCGCGGCAAACCGATTAACTAATCCAGCCTTAGATCCTTTAAGCAAAACTCCTGAATACAAAGTTTGCGCGGTAAAAATAATTAAAGGCTCTTAAAAAAAGCCTTTAATTATAAAACAATTCATAAATTTAAACCGCCAAAAACTTAAAAGCTGCTATTTAACAGTTTTATTCTCTTCGCTGTCTAAATTTTTTATAGCGCTATCATCTAGTTTTGAAGTATCCTGCATAATATCGAATCTAGGCATCTCGGGCATTTGAATTTTAGGCGGAGGGAATAAAAGTTTTCCTAAAAGAGGAAGAGCAATTGCCATAAGCGGATTTCCGCCTGCTAAAGCTCCGCCAAATCCCCCCATTCCTCCTAAAACTGAGCCAAGTAAACTTCCTCCGATATTTAAAATACTACTTAAAAAGTCGGTTTTCGGAGGAGCAGCCGGCGCTCCAAATGGAACGCCTCCTTGGATAAAAGGATTAGAGCCAAAAGGCGAAGGACCGCCAATAAAACCAAGAGGATTCATAAAAATTTGCCTCCTTTAAATTCTAAAATTTTTCTTTAACTAATTATAACTCCTTTATGTTAACAAATTATTGCCATTTTTTTAAATATTTGTTAACTTTTTAAAATTTCTTTGTTTATCCGGAATAATGAAGGAGTCCTATATTGAATTATTTTTAATATCTTCTATGGCTTTGATTTTGCCTTCCCTAGACAATAACACCCAATCCATTACGCCATAGCATGGTTTCTTGTATTTTTTAAATAGCCTGTTTCTTAAATCCAAGTTTTTACCCAAATTAAGTATTTCTTGCATAATTTTTTCTATTTTTTCTTTCATAACTCTGAATTAACGGGCGGGCTGATCGGCCGTCCCGTTGAATGACTCGTTAGATGCTTTTTTGATTCAAATTTTAGGGGGTATTTCTCAGGGTTTTTAAGATTGTCGAGTTCCAAGTCAACATCTAATTTAGGCCAATATAAATGATAGCCATGAAGTAATTGAACGTTTTGTATGGAATTCAATGTTTGGTTTTTAAAATATGGATAATCCTTATAGCTTAGAAAATACTCCTTTTCTTTTACAAAAAGCCATATACCGAAAGGTGTTATATTTTCAACGCTTACTAAAATGTCTTTGCCATGCTTTAATGATTTCATTTCTATGCTCCTCTACAATCTTTTGAATCTCATTCAACTTTCTTGGATTCAACCCATGAGATACAGCCAATGCTATTATGGGTTCCAACCAAAATTTAGCTTCACCATCCTCGCATGTTACATGAATATGGATTTTATTTTCTTCATTTGAAAGAAAATAAAATCATGTACCCTTTTACCTTAAAAATTGTAGGACTCATGTCAATATATTAATATAATCCATTTTATTTTGCAATCCAGAATTTTTCGATTGATGCCTCTTTATAAAAATGAGAAGATTATGCCAATGACTGATAGTGAAAGGCACAATGATCTTGCATTAATTTAATGGACACACCGAAGAGTTGGATGTAAAATAAAACTTGGAGGTGTGTTAATGGAAGAAAATAATAAGAATAATAATAAAAGAAAGTATGATAATGAGTT
>JACPDS010000091.1 GCA_016183885.1 Armatimonadota bacterium | reverse complement strand
TAACTTTTGCTATTTATGGATTTCATTTTCGCAAGATTTTTTTTAATAGTCTTTCAGAATAAAGAAAGTTCAGAAAAAATAATATATGCAGTATTTTATAAACTAAATAAATCTTTGGGGAATAGCCATAGTGAAATTACACAAAATTATTGAGATTGCTTTAGTATTTTAGTTTTTGATGCAAGCTTAAAATTGATTGGCAAATTTTTCCTCTGTTAGGAAAAAAATAAAATAAAGGAGAATTTAATTTAGTATCGAAAATATGCACATTATATTTGCATTATATATGCATTATAAAAAAAATTATAAAAAAGAGGTTAAGATATGAACATTTATACAGGTAATTTATCCCGCGAATTTACTGAAGAGGAATTGCAAAAAACATTCGAGGCTTTCGGAAAGGTAACTTCCGCCTCAATCATCAAAGATAAGTTTAGCAATGAATCCAGAGGATTTGGATTTGTAGAGATGCCTTCTGCCGATGAAGCTAAAGCTGCTATTGCCGCCTTAAATGGTAAAGAGTTAAATGGACGAACGCTTAATGTAAATGAAGCTCGCCCCCGCTCTGCAGGACCAAGAGGCGGAGATAATTATAGAAGAGATGGCGGCGGACCTAGAAGACGATCTTGGTAAGCATCAATTTACTTAAAAAGAAAGTTTAACTGAAAATTTAAAGTTTTTATATTTCGGGGCTGTCCAAAAATAGTAGGGGTTCAATTTATTGAACCCGCTTAAGCCATCAAGGTTAATAAAATGTCCCGATGTCTCAGAAGGTTCGCACTTAACAGGCAGCCTTCAACCATCGGGACATACAAATATTTATTGTTTCGATTGAGGCGACAAGTTATGTTTTTTGACAAGCCCTTGTATATAGTATATATATTTGGCATAGCCTATTATATCGGGTTGGGCATTTATATTTAAATATTTTAACACTGTCTAAAATTTAAAATTGACTTCTTTTTAAAAATTGCTATTCTCAAACTTATTTAAAAACAAGACTTTAAAGACTGAGCAATAATTTATTAGTAAGGGTTTAAAAGTTATTGAAAAAAATTTATTGGCTATTAATAGGATTAATTTTTATTTTATTTTTTCAAATAAATAAACCTATTTATTCTCAATTAAAAGGAGGGAATAAAGTTATGGAAATTAAAAGCTCAGCCTTTAAAAATGGCGAAATGATTCCCGCAAAATATAGTTATGATGGAGCAAATGTTTCTCCACCTCTATTTTGGGATATTGTTCCTAAAGGCGCAAAAAGTATTGCTCTAATCTGCGATGATCCGGATGCGCCGGTTGGAACTTGGGCGCACTGGGTTATTTTTAATTTGCCTCCAAATTTATCTGAACTTCCAGAAAATATCCCTCCTCAAAAGATTCTTCCAAATGGCGCAAAGCAAGGAACAAATGATTTTGGAGAAATTGGTTATGGCGGTCCAGCCCCTCCCAGCGGCATTCATAGATATTATTTTAAAGTATATGCTTTAGACATAATGCTTAATCTTAAGGAAGGAGCAAATAAACAAGAACTAATAAAAGCTATGGAAGGCCATATCCTTGCTAAAGGTGAATTAATCGGTAAATATAAAAAATAAAATAATGAGGTAAATCTATGAAAAATTATAGGTTTTCTGTAGTTATTGAGAAAGATAAAGATGGTTATTTTGCTTTTTGTCCAGAGCTGCCCGGGTGTTATACTCAGGGTGATACTTATGAGGAGATTCTTACTAATATAAGAGATGCTATTCACCTTTATGTTGAAGATAAGATAGCTTCAGGAGAAAAAATTTCTCAACCTCAATCAGTTAGTCTTACATCACTTGAAATCGCGGTATGACCAAAAAATTACCTCGCTTAAGCGCTAGAGATATTATTAGTTTATTAGAAAAGAAAGGATTTTCCTTTTCTAGACAAAGTGGAAGTCATAAAATCTATAAAGATAAAATGGGGAAAAGGGTAACCGTTCCTTATCATAGTGGAAAAATTCTTCATCCTAAAATTATAGAAAATATTTTAGAAGATGCTAATCTTTCTATGGAAGATTTGAAGAAATAAATAAGGATGGTAAACTTGATCAGGGTTTTAAAATAGCCTATAAACATGGTACTTGTAGAGAAATTTGGATTGGCGATACTGAAAATAAAGCAGATCTCTTGATAATGATGTTAAAGCCGCCTAAAAAATTAACTAGGGGTTTTATAGCGTTCTAAAAGACTTTTAAGATTATCGATTGATTGAACTCCGATTAGCTTTCCTAATTCCAGTCCTCGAAAAACTACAAATGTTGGAACTGCCTGAATTTGATATTTTTTAGCGGTATAAGGATTTTGATCGGTATTTAGTTTGACAATTTGATCTTACCCCAAAAAAATGGACACACAGTTAAGCTGCCAGCAGTTCAAAATTTGCCGGACTTTTGTACCCTAATGACGAATGTCTTCTGATACGGTTATAAATAATTTCAATATATTCAAAAATGCTCCTTTTTGCC
>JACPDS010000014.1 GCA_016183885.1 Armatimonadota bacterium | reverse complement strand
AAATCATAATTAAGACAATCTTTTCTTATATAAATTTTACTCTTCCGATGGAAAGCGCCTGCGGGCTCATATTTATTTGGCCCAACTTTAGCCGTAAGCCAATATGCCGGCAAATTTTTTTCATCTTCACCGGCAATTATAATTTTTACGCCTTCTTTTGCCCATTTTTTTAAAGTGTCTTTTTCATAAATAATTAAAGCCATAGCAATTGCGTCAACTTGTTCTTCATTAATTTTAAATTTACTTTGATCAATTAAGCTTAAAATCAGTTGATAAGTTTAACTTTCAGAAATTGGAGGAATAGATTTTTCTCCCATAAAATTATCTCTCCTTTTTAATAAAGTTTTAGGGTTAAAGTATAAGCGCCGAATTTTCTTACAGCTTGCCGTTTATGAATTTATATTCTTAATTATATCTATTTTTACCATACAAGTAAAGTAATTATTTGCGTTATATAGATGATATGCGCGCCATTTGGAAAGAGCCTGTTAAGGCACTAAAATCATATCCTGAGGTTTTTTTCCTGCAAAAAAATTTTTTACGATTAAATTAGTAAGAGTATTTAATAAAGCAATTTCTCCATTTGTCTGCAATATCCATAAATTATTAGGGGGAGCAAAGACTAATTTTAAAGGAGAAGATTTTAAGTTTAAAGTAGTTTTTAATTTCCCTTTTTTTAAGTCGATTATTCCTAAAGAATGAGTGTTTTGATTGGCTACATATAAATATTCTTCCTGATTATCCGAAGCTAAAGATTCAGGAGCTCTTCCCCCCAGGTCAATAAATTCTTCTTCTATTTCAAATTCAGAGTTTCTTTCAGAATTAATCACTAAAATTTTATCCCATTTTTTTAAAGCGCAGAAAATTTTTGATGTTTTTTTAGATGCAAGCAGAGCTTTTGGCCCCCCTTCCAGCATTAAAGTATGAATCACTAAATTGGCATCCGGATTAATTATAGATAAACTATCAGAATCATAATTAGATACAAAAATAAGTCCATTTTTACTTTGAACGATTTCTTGCGGATTTTTTCCTAAAGGAATAATATTTTTAAAATTAAAGTCTATTAAATTTATTTGGCTGAGATTATTGGTTTTTTCCTGAATAATATATAAATTTTTTCCGCCTTTAGCGGCTAAAATTGAAGTGGGGGTGAGATCAACAGTTAAGTTTTGGGAAGTATTATCTTGAGGATGAAATTTTTTAATCTGTTTATTATTTTTTTGGCTTAAAAGGATATATTTTCCATTTAAACTAGCCGCAATTTTATCCCATGAATCTTCAAAAGCAAAATGATAAATTTTATTCTGATAATTTAAGTCAAATAAATCTATTTCTTTATGATTATAAAGTATGTAGATAACCGGTCCTTTTTTAATATAAATAATTTTTGGATGAGTAATTTGATAAATTAAAATAGGCAGTAAAATTAAAGCCAAAATTTCCGCAAGTAAAAAAGTCGCCTTTTGAGATAATATTGAATAAAATAAAGGAGAAAAAAAAATTTTTAATTTTTCATAATAATTTAAATAAGGAGATGTTTTAGTTTTTATTTTAAAATCATATACAGGTTCTTTTCCGGGATGTAATACATTTACAATTTCTTTTTTTATATCCAGCCAATTTCCCCATAAGAGCGAGGCTTCTTTATCCAGACATTTATAAATGATTTTAATTAACTCCGGATTAATTTGAGAAGATTCTATATTGTCTTGATAGATATTTTTTTTTGTAAGTAAAAAATAAAGAGTTTCTCCAAATTTATTATATTCTTTGCTTAATTCTTGGAGATCAAGAGTAAATACATCAAAGGAAAAGTTGGGATCAAAAAAACGATCTAATCCAAAATTAACTAATTTGATATTATTATCTTCCTGTAAAATGATATGACTGGGTTCTAAAACATCGAAAATAAAAGCTTGGGGGCGGTCATGCAGATAATATAGAGCTTCGCAAATTTCAAGCGCCCATTTTAAGACTTGTTCTTCAGGAAAAGGATTAGCGCTCATTTCATAAAATTTTTCCAAACTTATCCCTTCGATATTTTCCATTACTATATACTCTCTTTGTCCTTCTTTAAAACCTTCTAAAATTTTTGCTAAATTAGGATGATTATAATTTTGCAAAGATTCAATAGCGTAATAAAGTTTTTCTCGGCGCAATTTTAATTCTTCGGGAGAAAACTTAATAGAAGGGATTAATTCCTTAATAATCCAGTTTTTGTCAGTAATTTTTTTGTCTTTGGCTAAATAAGTATTTCCTTGGGGGCGAGAGGCGATTAATTTTTTAATTTCATAGCGGTTTTGTAAAAGAGTTTCAAGAGATAATTCATCCATAAAAACTTTTTCTAAAAATTAAAGCAGATTTCCTGCTTATTAAATAAAATAACATTTTTGCGTTTGAAGCCGATCCCGGCTTATAGTTGAAATATTCAGTATTGAGGAGTTTTAAGATAAAGTATCTAAAAAGGAAGTTATTTTTTCAGGATGTTTTTCTAAAATTACTTGAGCTAATTTGTTCTCTAACTGAGGATAACCCGGATTTTTTAAGATCGATTCTCCATATTCTAAAATTAAAGCTTGAGCGATTAATTTTTTAATTTTGTCATCAAGCGCTTCTTTTGGTTCAATTTCTTTTGCGCCTTGAATAAATCTTAAAATTTTTTCTCGCTTAATTTCTTTTTTACTGCTTAAAGTGGTATGATCGGGAGTTGGAGATGTTTCCAAAGAATTGTCAGGGCTTTTAGGATTTTTCTTTAAAATCCATTCAGCTCCGCTGGGAATTTGTTGAGGATGAGATATTTTAAAATCGTTATCCATGATTTTCCTCCATAATTATAATTTTTTATTTTTTCATTAATTATTTTAATTTCTACTACTATATCACGACAATTAATTTAAAGTAAAGGGTTTAAAATAATAAATTTTTTATAATCTCCCGCATGCATTACACGAAGTTACTTTTAGGCGAGTATCTATAATTTTAAAAAAATGTTGTAAAATAAAGAAAATTTAATGATTTAGAAATAAAAATAAAAGTTAACAAAAATTTAACAATTTGATAATATTTTATTAATAATCTTTTTGTATGATATAAATAAGCTAGAAAAATATAAAATTTGTTATTTAAGGAGGAAGTTTTATGAGCGATTTATTTAATAGTAATATCTTAGAAAAAGCTTTAGATGCCGCTAGTTTACGCCAGCAAGTGATTGCTAATAATATTTCTAATGTAAATACTCCCGGATTTAGACCTCAGGCGGTAACTTTTGAAGAACAATTAAAACAAGAATTGGCAGGAGAAAGCAATATGGAATTTGAAGTAGTATGTGAGAAAACCGAACCGGAGCATTTTGCTTTAAATAACGATTTTAAACCCGGAGTTGCTCAAGTAGTTCAAGATAACACTCAAGAAGTTGATATTAATAAGCAAATGGCTTCTTTAGCTAAAAATCAAATTCTTTATAATGCTTTAGTGGGTAAAATTACTAAGGATATCGGGAATATAAGATTTGTTATTGATAGTATAAGATAAAAGGAGGTTTAAATAATGTCATTTTTTTCTTCTATGGATATAAGCGCAAGCGGTATGAGCGCGGAAAGATTTAAGATGGATATTATCGCTAATAATATTGCCAATGTTAATACTACCGATGCTCAAGGCAATCCTTATCGAGCCAAGATGGCTGTAATTACTCCGGCGGATCGTCCTGAATTTGTCGTTCCAGTTGGAATGGATGAAGGAGAGGAAGAAGGGATTAATTTTTCAGGTCTCGGAGTAAAAGTAGCCGGGGTAGAGGAGTCAAAAGAACCATTAAAATATGTTTACGACCCGGATAATCCTCGAGCAATTAAAGAAGGTAAATGGAAAGGTTATGTAGCTATGCCTAATATAAATATTATTGAAGAAATGACCAGTTTAATTATGACCAGCCGTACATATGAAGCAAATGCTACTGCCATTGAAGCCGCTAAATCAATGGCTCAGAGAGCTTTAGAAATCGGAAGGCAAGCTTAAAAATAAAAATAATCAGGAGGCATAAAAATGCAAGATTTTACATCAATTCAACCTCTTAAGTCTCAAATTACTCCTCTTTCAAATCCAGTTTATACTTATTTACAAGATGGTGAATCAGAAACTGCTAAAGAAGGAGAGAGTTTTAATAATATTTTTGCTCAAGCTTTAGGTCATGCCAATAATTCTTTAGAGAATTATAGTGAATTAGGAACCAAATTAGCTTCAGGAGAACTGGAAAATGTTCATGATTTAACTATTGCCTCAAAAGGTGCTTCTGCTACAACGGCTTTATTCCAGATGCAGATATAATATTTTCTCTTTTAAGAATTTTTAAAATTCTTAAAAGAGAAAAAGAAAATTTGAAAAAGGAAGGTGTATTTTATGGCTACAGGAATGCAAACAGGTATGCGTTCAGGAATGTCACCTTTATCGCCTAAAGGGGGAGGAAATTTATTTGATAAAATCCTCCAGATGTTTAATAATTTAGATTCAAAGCAAAAAATTACAGGTATTGCTTTAATAGGAGGATTTTTATTTTTAATTATAATATTTAATTTTTTGAATAAGTCTTCAGCTTATGTAGAACTTTATCCAAATAATTTAAGTCCTCTTGAAATTCAGGAAATTACCGTTAAATTGTCTCAAATGAATGTCGATTATAAACTAAATGAAACCGGCAATAGAATTTTTATTTCTCCGGGCAATAAAATTAGAACAAAAACTCAATTAGCTATGCAGGGTTACCCGCGTCGTCCTGTAATGCCTCAAGAAGAGAAAGGCGGCGGAATTGCCACTAAAACTAAAGAAGAAATCGATGCTTTAAAACAAGCCCGTTTAGAAGGAGAATTAATTGAGGAGATTCGCAGTATTGAAGGTATTGCCGATGCCTATGTAAAAGTGGTTATTCCGGATAAAGATAGTTTTAGCGAAGATGCCACTCCGGCTAAAGCGGCGGTAATGTTAAGACTGCAGCCTAATTTCAAACTCTCTCCCAATCAAGTTGCCGGTATTATTCATTTAGTATCTTATGCAGTGCCAAATTTAGATCCATTAAATGTGAAGATAGTAGGAGATGATGGGCGTCCTATTTTAGCTAATGAAAATATTATTAAGGGTGGAAAAGAAATCGGAATGTTAACGTCTAATCAACAGGAAGTTCAAGCTAATATAGAGAATCGTTTAAAGAAGAATATTCAAGATTCCCTGGATTCAATTTTAGGAGAAAATAAATATACTGTTGGTTTAAGCGTAGAAATGGAT
>JACPDS010000090.1 GCA_016183885.1 Armatimonadota bacterium | reverse complement strand
CAAGACGAACAGCTTCACGCTTAAACTCATTATCATACTTTCTTTTATTATTATTCTTATTATTTTCTTCCATTAACACACCTCCAAGTTTTATTTTACATCCAACTCTTCGGTGTGTCCATTAAATTAATGCAAGATCAATTCTAGATTTGCCGGCTAAATCATAAGCCAGCTGTTTTATAATTGGCTCCATAGTTTTGCAGGGGCTACAGTGATTGGAATAAAAATCCACTAAGGTAATCACGCCCGCCCTGACTACATTATTTTCAAAATTTAAATCGGTTGCTTCAATTGGATAACCGGGCATTTCAGGATAAATATTGTTTTTACATTTACCGCAAACAGTTTGGGAATTCGCAGCCTTTTCCATTAAAATTCTGTTTTTCGATTTACATTTCGGACATATTGCTATAATTGTTTCACTCATATTTCAACCTCCTTTTATATACCCATTCCGATATTGCCTCATACCAAGTTGCAATCATACTGATATAAAATAGTCTAATTCGTTTGCCGCTTGTGTCGTAAATTCGCTCAAACATCCCCTTTTTTCCTCTTTTCAATACCTCCGATTATTTAATATATCTTTTGATTGCCACTTAGTATTAGGTGTTCTTCTCAGAAGAGATTATAAACTACGCAGAAATTCCGGACGCAGAAAACCGACCTTAAGAGCTTGTTTAAGCTCTTGTAAAATCCGCTCTTGATCTTTATTTAATATTCCTTCAAGACTTAAATAATTAGAAGCATGATTAGTGCGAAAAATACATCCTGAAAGATTGAGATTCTCCAAGAAAATTTTCATTTCTTCCAATAATTCCTTTGGTTTGGGCAACTGAAAAATTCCCATTTTTTGTTTTATATAAAGAGGGGTATTCTTTAAAATCGTAAGAGTTAAAACTGAAAGATAACGCGGATTTATAGTATTTAACATTTGAGCTGATTCAAGCGCATGCTCAAAAGCAAGATCTTTCCCTCCAATTCCAAGCAAAATAATTGTCGATAATTTTATGCCGGATTCTTGAGCCTTAAGACATCCCTTAACAGCCTGAGCATGAGTATAACCTTTTTCCATTATAGAAAGAACTTTATCACTGCCGCTTTCCAATCCCACATAAAAAATATTCATGCCTGCTGATTTAAGAGCTTTTAATTCCTCAGAAGTTTTTAAAAGGATATCTGAAGCTCTGGAATAAATTCCCACTCTTTGCAAAGAAGGGAAAACTTCTTTAAGATAATCTATAATTTTTAAAAGTCTCTCAGTTGGTAAAATTAAAGCATTTCCATCCGCCAGGAAAACTCTTCTTAAATCACCATAATAATTCTTAGCCATAAGAATATCTTTATGAATTTCTTTTAGAGACTTGACTTGAAAAGGAATATCGCGATAAGTGCCGCAAAAAGCGCATTGGTTATGCGAACACCCTAAGGTTACCTGAAGAATAAACGAACGAGCCTCGCTAGGAGGTCTAATCACATATTCTTGATATTTCATGCGCTTAAGATCTCTTTTTTAGTAAAAAAAACATAATTTTTAAAACTAACTAAAACAAATTATATGTTATAGCAAATTTAAATTTTAAAAAACCGATTAGTTAAGATAAAATCCGTCATTATTTTAAAAATCTGCTTAAGCCTTCTTTTAAAGATACTTTAGCTGACCAACCGGGAAGATATTTTCCTGTATTCCAGGGCAGCATCACTTCTCTATCCCGGTAAGGACGGCCTCCCCATTTAATATAAAGTTTTCTCCCGGAAATATTTTCAAATAATTTGATTAATTTTTTCAAAGAAATAGGAGAGCCTGAAGAAATTGCAAAACTTTCCATCTGTTTAGAATTATTTTTCAATATTTTTTGTCCGGCTAAAACAAAAGCATTTACAACATCGTCTATATAAACCAAATCTATCAATTGTTCTCCGGGAGACATTTTTAAAAGTTTTTGTTCTTTAAGATTATCTTTTAAAATATTTATTAATTTGCTCCTGGAATCTTTAGGACCATAAGTGTCAAATAATTTTAAAGTTATAACTTTTAAAGGCGTCGTTTCGATATAAAACTGAAGTATCTTATCAAAAGCTTCTTTAGTAGCGGCGTAAAGACAAACCGGGCTATAATTTTTATTCTTATAATGCTGCCACGAAGTTCCTGTGTTTATTAAATAATATACTTCATTTTTTAGCATCGCCTCAATTAATTGAGCGCCAAAAAGAATATTACTTGTAATAAGCTTATCAATATCCCCAACAGTATGTTGAGCAATAAATAAAGAAGCTAGATGAAATACTATTTTAGGTTTTGCTTTTTTGAAAATATGAATTAAAGAATGAATGGTTCCATCGTATAAATGTATCTGTAAATTATTTTTAATATCGTTAAGTAATTTAAGATTAGAAGAAGTTCTTGCTATTATATGAACTTCAAAATTATCCTGAAGAAATTTTTTAGCCAAATTCATTCCTATAAAACCACTAGCCCCCGTTATCAAAACTTTTTGCATATATTTTTTTTATTTCCAAACCTTCCAGGGAGGGTTTCCTTTCTCCCACATATTATTTAAAAGTACTTTATCCCTTAAAGTATCCATACATTTCCAAAATCCCTTATGTTTATATGAATACAACTGACCCTCTTTAGATATATTTTCTAAAGGAGTTTTTTCAAAAACCGTATCGTCGCTTAAAATATAATCCAAAGTTCTAGGTTCGCAGACAAAAAAGCCGCCATTAATCCAAGCGCCATCGCCTTTAGGTTTTTCTATAAAGGAATTCACGATTCCGGATTTATCAACATCCACTGTCCCAAAGCGCCCTTCAGGCTGAACGATTGTCATGGTAATTAATTTACCATGTTGTCTATGGAATTCAACTAATTTATTTATATCAATATCGGCTATTCCATCTCCATAAGTTAGTAAAAAAGTTTCATTTTCAATAAATGCTTTTGCTTTTTTAATTCGCCCGCCAGTCATTGTTTCTAAACCTGTATCCAGCAAAGTTATTTTCCATGGCTCTGCGGTATTATTATGAATCTGCATATCATTATTCTGCAGGTCTATGGTTACATCGCTTTGATGTAAAAAATAATTGGCAAAATACTCTTTAATAATATAACCTTTATATCCCAATAAAATTACAAATTCATTATAACCAAATTTAGAATATATCTTTATTATATGCCATAAGATAGGTTTTCCGCCTATTTCAATCATAGGTTTAGGTTTAATCTCGGTTTCCTCGCTTAAGCGGGTTCCCACTCCTCCAGCCAATATTAAAACTTTCATAAATTTCATCCTCCCTATATTTTTAAATTGAAAGTTTTTATAAATAGTATAAGATACTTATCTCTAATGTCAACAGGATGTCCGAAAACTAGATTTGAAAAATAGAAATCACGATTTTAAGCTATTTTATTGAATGTTAAAATTTATAAAAAGCGCATTCATGGCCGCTACTTTTGCTAAAAAGCCGCGGATTCCATTAACACATTAAGATTAAAAAGTATATTTACGAATTCTCAATGGTTGTCCTCCTGAGTCATAAGGGTATTCAGTCCAGTAAATACTTGACCCGGAGCCGGTAAATTGAAAAGGATAAGCCTCGCTTGTGCTAAGATTAGAAACATTGGAGCTGGAAAAACTACTCGCGCTTACTCTTTTAACTATAGCAGAGTTAAGATTTTCTCCAAAATAAATATAACCGCTTAATCTTAAAATTCCAAATGGGGTATTGGTTGAAATATCTGTAATAGTACTGCTTCCTACAGTTTTCTTTCTTAGCAATCCTGAATTTCCATTCCATTCTGTCCAATATATAACTACCGAAGTTCCCGAAGTATCTAAAGCGAGATCGGCAGGATAAGTTAAACCTGTGGCAATTTCAGTAACGCTTCCCCCTGAATAGCGTTTAATTTTTCCGCTGGAAGAACCGACAAATTCGGTAAAATAAACATCTCCATTATTTGGATCAATTTCTAAACTAAAAGGATTATTTAAACTGCTGGTTAAAGTAGTTATCGTCCCTCCGGAAGTACTAACTTTTTTTAAAGTTCCGCTTGAACTGCCTTGATTTTCAGTAAAATAAACTTCATTATTATAAATTTTGCAAAAAGCTGGATTAGTAACGCTAGAGGCAACGGTGGAAGCCGTCCCTGAGGTAGAAGCGCTGATTTTGCTTATATATCCCCCGGCGCTTCCTACATATTGAGTAAAGTAAACATATCCTCCGGATAAAGTAATTCCGGATGGATAATTTAAGCCCGTAGCTAAATCAGTCGGAGAACTTTCAGTGCCATCTGCTTTAATACGGCGGATCTTTCCCGAAGAAGAACCTACTTTTTCTGACCAATATACATAAGTTCCATCGGTTTCAATATCATAAGGACTGACAGCATTGCTATAAAGAGTGGAAACTCCTGTAGCGGCAGTGGTGGTAGTAGTGCCTCCGGAAGAAGCGCTCCCTTGTATTGTTCCCGCTCCATTAGGAATAAAAGCGTCTCCAACTCTTGCGTTTTTAGGAGCGCCGCAAGCAAATAAAAAAAATAATATTAAAATATTTAATATTAAAAGATTTTTAAGAATAACTTTATTTATCATTACTTATTATTCTTTCTCCTTCCATACGCCTTAATTCTTACATAATATAATTACGCTTTAACTTCTTCTTTCTCCTGCCTGGAACGAGCAATAATTTGTTCGCCAATCTGGGCTGGAACTTCTTCGTAATGAGAAAAAATCATTTTAAAATTTCCTCTGCCTTGAGTAATAGAACGCAAGTCAATAGAATATCTTTGTATTTCGGATAAAGGAACTTGAGCTTTAATTAATTGATATCCTTTTTGAGCCGGTTCCATACCTAAAATTTTTCCTCTTTTTCCATTTAAATCTCCGATACAGTCTCCCATATTTTGTTCAGGAACTATAACTTCTAAATTCATTATAGGTTCAAGTAAAACCGGCCTAGCCTCTAAAACTCCCTTTTTTAAAGCCATAGCGCCGGCAATTTTAAAAGCCATATCAGAAGAATCAACAGTGTGATAGGAACCATCATATAAAGTTGTTCTTACATCTACCAAGGGATATCCGGAAATTATTCCGCCTTCCATAGCTTCTTTAATGCCTTTTTCTACTGAAGGTATATAATTTTTAGGGATTGCTCCTCCAACTATTTTATCTACAAATTCAAAGTTTTTGCCTCTTTCTAAAGGTTCAATTTCCAGCCAAACATGGCCATATTGACCCCTTCCTCCAGACTGGCGTTTATATTTTCCTTCTACCTGAGTTTTGCTTCGGATAGTTTCTTTATAGGGAACTTTTGGAATAAATAAAGTAACTTCTACGCCAAACTTACGTTTTAAACGTTCCATTAAGATTTCCAAATGTAATTCTCCCATACCATTAATAATAGTTTCTTTGGTTTCACTATTGCGGAAAACTTTAAAAGTTGGATCTTCTTCTAATAATCGGTTTAATCCAGAGCCTAATTTATCTTCATCGGCTTTGCTTTTAGGAGTTACCGCTAAAGAAACAATCGGTTCTGGAAATTCAATTTTAGGCAGAATTAAAGGTTGTTCTTTAAAAGAAAGAGTATCTCCGGTAGAAGTTACCTGAAGTTTAGCCACTGTTACAATATCCCCGGCATTGATTAAATCTATATTTTCTTGAGATTTTCCTTTAATAATTAAAAGAGAACTAATTTTTTCTTCTTTTTCTTTATTTGTATTATAAACTAAACTATCGGGATGTAATATCCCTGAAAAAACCCGCATAGTTGTAAGTTTGCCTACATAAGGGTCTGTAGTGGTTTTATAAACTAAAGCGCAAAAAGGTTAAAATATCTAATAAATTAGAGACAGCAATGTTTTTATATCCAGAGGCGCAAAATATTGGAAATATTTTCTCATCACGAATAGCTTCAAGAGCTGTAGTTTTTAATTCTTCCAAAGTTGGTTCTATACCTTCTAAAAGATATTTTTCTAATATTTTATCATTTGTTTCAGCTATTTTCTCGATTAATTTTTCTCGATATTCTTTATATTTAGCTTGATACTCCTGCGGAATATCAATTCTTTTAGCTTCTCCATTATCAAATGTCCATGCGGATCCTTCAATTAAATCTATAACGCCTTTAAATTTTTCAGATTCTCCGATGGGAATTTGAAAAGCGATTATATCTTTGGAAATATTTTTTTTAAGTTCTTCATAAACTTTATAAAAATTAGCATTTTCTTTATCCATTTTATTAATTAAAATTAAGCTGGCTAATTTTTCTTCCCTTGTATAATCCCAAACTTTTTCTAATCCAACCTCTATTCCGCTAACGGCTGAAACTGATAAAATAGCTCCTTCAACCACTTTTAAAGTAGCCCTGACTTCTGCTATAAAATCCATAAAACCGGGGGTATCAATACAATTAATTTTATGATCTTTCCAATAAAGCGGAGAAGATGCGGAGTATATAGAGTTCTTGCGTTCGATTTCTTCCGGGGTATAATCCATAGCAGTATTGCCGTCTTCTATGGTTCCTCGGCGTTCAATGGCTTTGGCGTTATAAAGCAAGCTTTCCATTAAAATTGTTTTCCCGCTGCCTTGATGCCCCAATAAAACAATATTGCGGATTTGGCTGGTCTTATATTTCATTTTAATCCTCCCGATAAAATTTAAAAATTAGAAAATTATGTTTTAGCCAGGTATTCTTTAGGGATTTTCTTGCCTTTTTTTATTGCGCATTCTTTATGCCATTTGTTTCCTGAAATTTTAACAATACTTTTTCCTTCTAAAATTCCTCCACAACCTCGGCATTTAGGTTCACCCGGTTTTTTTGCACTGCCTTTAGCCACTTTTCCTCCTTAAATTTTAAATAAAATTAAATTAATTTTAAGTGTTTTTTCTCTTTTGAAACTTTAAATCCCTCTTTAATTTTTAAGTTTGGATTATTTAAACTATCCATTTTAAAATAAAACGGAATGTCCAGTTTAGCTTTTCCTTGAATTATTAATTTATCTTCTGCAACTTTAAATTTAATAATTTCTATAGGAAATATAAAATTTTTTAAATCGATTAAGGGATTAATATAATTTAAAATAATTTCTTTGAAAGGAGAAGGAATATCTAAACCGGCTACATTTAATTTTTTAGGAATAAACCATATTTGAAGATAGTTTTTAACTTCTAAATTTCCAATAATTTTAAGAGGAATATTAATTTTCCAAATAGGTTTTTTAAGAATTACTTCAATTTCTCCTTTTTTAAAATCTACGCTGGGTCTAAAATCTAAATTCTTAACCTCAAAATAAGTATTTAAATCTTCTTCATTTAAAATAATTTTAAATATAGCTGTTTGAATATTTTTTATTTTATTAAAATCAAATTTAACATTTTCTAAATAAAGCCAAGCTTTTTCGATAATTAAGCCTTCTTTAAAATTAATTTTTTCTCCCGATAATTCCAAATAATTAATCTTTCCTTTTAAAAAATCAAGATAGCTGGTTTCCCGAATTAAAACTTGATATTTTTGAGCTTTTCCGAAAACTTTAAATAATTTTCTTTCTAAAACTTTTTCAAGAGTATAAAAAGAAACTAACTTGAAAATAATAGTTAAAGAAATCATCCCTAAAAGAATAAGTAAACTTAATTTTAACTTAGAATAATTTAACATTTATAAATGATTTTTAAATTGAAGCAATTGCTTCAATCTCAATTTTTGCTCCTTTAGGCAAATCGGCAACTTGAACTGTAGAGCGGGATGGATAATTTTCCTTAAAATATTCGGCATAAATTTGATTTACCAGATTAAAATCGGCTAAATTTTTTAAAAAAATAGTGGTTTTAAGCACTTTTTCCAATGAGCTGTTTGCAGCTTCTAAAATTGCTTTTAAATTTTCTAAAGTTTGGCGGGCCTGCAAATCAATTTCTTCGCCAGCCAATTTCCCTTCTTGATTTAAAGGAATTTGACCGGAAATAAAAATTAAGCTTCCATATTTTATTCCTTGGGAATAAGGACCGATAGCCGAAGGCGCTAAATTAGTTTGAATAACAGTTTTTTCCATTTCTCTCTCCTAATTATGCGTTTTTAATAAAGTAAGCATATTTTTTTTATATTTTTCTACTCCGGGTTGATCAAACGGATTTATCTCCAACAGATATCCGCTAATGGCTGCGGATTTTTCAAAAAAATAAAATAATTCTCCCAAATG
>JACPDS010000092.1 GCA_016183885.1 Armatimonadota bacterium | reverse complement strand
TAATATTTTAAAATTTCTTGAAAATTATATCCTGCTTCCGCCATTCCTTTAGCTCCCCATTGACATAAACCTACGCCATGCCCCCACCCGAAGCCTAAAAAAGTAATTTCCAAAGGAATCCTTTTTTCTATATTTTTTACTATTTTACTTTCTTTAGATTTTAAACGCAGCTCTTTTTTAATTGATAAAACATATAAATTTACTAAATTTCTCTTTATTCCTGTAGCGCTTAAAACAGTAATTGGAACTATTTGTTCTTCGAAGCTCCCTTTAGAAAAAACTATTAAAAATAAATCTTTAATTTTACTTAATTTTAAATCTTCCGCTTCTTCATAAATATTTGGAGAATAACTTATTATTTTGCTTAAAACTTTATTTTCTTCTTTAATTTTTATAATAAATTTAGTGCTTTTTAAATTCCTGTAGCCTAAAATTTTTCTAAGTAAAATTCCCGGGATTAAAAATTCATTATTATTATTGTCAATTTTTAAATCAGACACCCTTCCGCTAGAATTTTTTAAAATATAAAAAGAAGAGTCGGCTTCCAATTTTATCCCGGCATTTTTTAAAATATTCATAAAATTATAAATTTTATAATTTTTACTCCAATTCCAATAAGGAGAATTATTACAATATCCGCATTTAACGCTTTTTAAATAATTCCCGCTTTCTAAAAAAACATTATTTCCATATTCGGTAAAACCTCCGCAGGAAGAAAAATAATAAGCTTTAATCAGTTCTCCCTGATAAGTAATTACTAAATCTTTGGTTTCTTTCAGAGCCTTTTTAAAATTTATTGATTCTGTTTTAATGCCCTTGTATATTTGATCTTTATCGGTTGAAGTAAGAAAGTATTCCTTATTATTATTAGTTCTTAATTTGTATAAAGTATAAGTTCGAATAGCTATACTTTGAGCTAAAATTGCCTGATGCGGCCAATATGGAGATATTTCTCCGCCCAGAACTGAATTTAAATAATCATCTATATTTACTTTATTAATTACCGTTAAATGCGTTAAAGGATCGTTTAAAATTATTAAACTTCCCCGATAAGGATTGCCATTAATATAAAAAATAGAATTATCAAACGAGATTAAAATTTTATTATAAAATCCGGAATCAATTTTTATTTTATCTTTAAAATAATTTAAGCTGAAATTATTTTTATATTTTCCAATAATTTTATTATTTTCATTAAAAACATTAATTGTATCGGCTTTAATTTCTATATTGTCTTGAGTAGAAAATAATTTTACCTTAACCTCTAAATTTAAAGAGTTTGCGGAAAGTTTTGAAATTAAAAAAAAAATAAAAATTATTAAATTTACTTTAAATTTAAATTGAAAATTCATTAAATTATATAATTTTCCAACCTTTAAAAAAGCTGATTAAATTTAAATTAGTCATATTAAGCTGAATAGGGGTAATAGAAATTTTATTTTCATAAACAGCTTTATAATCTGAGCCTCCTAAGAGTTCTCCTGTAGGAACAGCGCCAGTCAGCCAATAATATTCACTCCCGCGGGGATCCATTCTTTTTATAAACTTTTGGTCATAAAAAGATGTGCCTTGAAAAGTAATTTCAACTCCCTTAATTTCATCTTTAGGAACATTAGGGATATTTAAATTCAAAAAGACTCCTTCAGGCATACCCTTTTTAAGGACTTCTTTGGCTAATTTTCTGGAAAAATAAGCCGCATATTCAAAATTTAAATTTTCAGAACCGGCTAAAGAAACCGCAAAAGAAGGAATTTTATGAATTAAAGCTTCCATAGCCGCGGAAACAGTTCCCGAATAAGTAATATCATATCCTAAATTTCCGCCGTGATTAATCCCCGAAATTACCAAATCAGGTTTTCTGGGCATTAAATCATAAATTCCCAAAAGCACGCAGTCAGAAGGAGTTCCGTCGGAAGAATAAATTATACATTTTTTTTCTTTTTTAATTTTTTGGATCCTTAAGGGATAAAAAAAAGTTACTGAATGTCCTATAGCCGATCTTTCACGATCCGGAGCAATTACAGTTAAAGTGGCAATCTTCTTTAATTCTTTTATTAATGCGTTTAAACCATCAGAAAAAACACCGTCATCGTTGGTAAGCAAAAAATGCATTTAAATTTAATTCCCGCTTTTGCCAAGATTAATTAAACGCTCCGCCTCTTCAATTAATTCTTTTACCTGTTTAACCCGCGGATCTTTAGATTGACTTAGTTCTCTTAAATAATAAATAAGCAAATAAGAAGTAGCAAAAGCTACGCTGATTCCTAAAATCCCCCAGAGTAAATCCTCTAATTCTGTTGTTTTTTTCAAAATTTTTCCTCCTTTTAACTTAGATGGCTATATTATTTATATCCATTATTCCCTATTTCCTATTTTACTTATTAATATATTTTTCTCCTCTTTTAAATCTTAATTATAGCTTCTTTAAATCTTAAATCAATATAACGGGGAATAACTTTGTTGTTTTCCGTAATTAAAAAAAGTTCTTTTAAGGCGGCTAATTTTTCTTCTATATTATCCAGAGTTCCTAATTTAATCTCTAAAGACTTATCCGGAAACTTTGAAATTATTGAAATTTCAAAGTTTCTATTAAACTTAAAATAATCTATTTTATTTTTAAAATCAACCGGCAATTTATCCAAACAAACTGAAACCCCTTTAATACATTCTAAATTAATAATTTTCCCTAATTTTATTTCATCTTCTAAAACTATTTTTGGAAATGAATCTTCAGAGCGGCCTGTTTTTAAAATCATTCCGTCAGAACTGGCAATAAAATATTGATTAGAATTTTCTTTTAAAACTAAAAAAGCCGGATGCCTTTCCACAATTCTTAAAGCTAGTTTCCCTGGAAAATGCCAGGATAAATTAACTTCTTTAATCCAAAATAATTTATCTAATTGCGCTTTAACTTTTTCTAATTTTAATTTAAAAAAATGTTCTCCCAGAGGAAATTTATAAAATTGAAGGATAGCGTCTCTAGTTAAAAATTGATTGCCGATAATTTCTACTTTCTCTAATCTAAAAAAAGGCGAATAAAAAAAAATCACTTGAGCTAAAATAAAAATCGTTAGAATAAAAGCTTTGCGGGTTCCTAAAGTAGTTTTAATTTTTCTTCTAACTTTCTTTTTAGCCATTTAATTAACTTTTGCTTCTACATTTTTATTCTTTTTATTATTTTTAAATTTTCGCTCAAGCGCCCAAACAATTAAATTATATATTAAATCATTAAAAGAAATGCCGGCGCAAACTGCCGAATCTGGAAGGAGGCTTGAATAAGTCATCCCCGGGATAGTATTAAGCTCTAAAACATAAATTTTTCCATCTTCTAAAACTATCATATCTACCCGAGAAATTTCAAAACAACCTAAAACTTTATGTGTTAAAACAGCTAATTTTTGAGCTTTTTTATAGATATTTTTCGGCAATTCAGCTGGAATTATATGAGTGCTTTTTTTAGAATGGTACTTAACCTCATAAGTATAAAATTCTTCCTCGTGAGCAATTTCTATTACGGGAAGCGGGAAAGGATTAATTCCTAAAACTGGAACGCTTATTTCTTTTCCTTTAAGATATTCTTCAATTAATATTACAGAAGAATACCTTAAGGCTTCATCTACAGCTTTTTCTAGTTCTATTTTAGAATTTACCTTATTCATCCCAATGGTAGAACCTTGAGAGTTGGGTTTAACCATTAAAGGATAATTTAATTTTTTCTTTTTTAAACATTTCTCTAAATAGTCGATTTTTTTCTCTAAATATTCTTCTTTATTAAAACTAAACCAATCCGGAGTTAATATTTTATGATATTTAAAAACTATCTTGGATTTAACTTTATCCATAGCTAAGGCGGAAGCTAAAACATCCGAACCGGTATAAGGCAAATCCATAAACTCCAACATTCCTTGAATTGTTCCATCTTCGCCTAAAGGACCGTGCAAAACAATAAAAGCTAAATCTATTTGTTTATTTTTTAAGCTTTCGATTAAATTTTTGTCGCCCTCTATTTCATAAACTTTGTTAAACCCGATTTCCCTTAAAGCTCTGGCAACAATTTTTCCAGACTCAAGTGAAATTTCACGTTCTGCGGATCTTCCGCCTAAAATTACTCCGATATTTAATTTTAAAATTTCTAAATCAAACTTATTTGTCATTCCCTGCAATATCTCCAATTTAATTAAAACTTGCCTACTTTAATAATCTCCGGGTCTAATTTAATTTTAAATTTTTGTTTTACTCTTTTTTTAATCTCTAAAATTAGATTCCAGACATCCTGAGCCTTGGCTCCTCCTAAATTAATAATAAAATTAGTATGTTTAGGGGAAACCTGGGCTTTGCCTGAAATTAAACCTCGAGCATTTACTTTTTCAATTAATTCCCAAACTTTATATCCTTCATTATTTTTAAAAATACTTCCCGCGTTAGGGAAGTCATACGGTTGACTCTTAAATTTTAAGCTGCGAAGATAATTCATTTTTTCTAAAATTTCCTTAGAATCCCCGTGTTTTAATTTAAATCCGGCTTCTAATATTATCCAATCTTTTTTTAAATTGCTTTTGCGGTATTCCCATTTTAAATTAGAAGCGGGAATAACTTTAATTTCCCCTTTTTTATCTAATACTTTTATTTCCTTTAAAATACTAACTATTTCTTGATTAAAACATCCGGCATTCATTGCGATTGCCCCGCCTATTGTTCCCGGAATAGCAAAAGCAAATTCCATTCCTGTTAAAGAATGTTTTTGGGCCTCTTTAGCCGCTTTGGATAAATCCGCCGCCGCGCCGGCTGAAATCTCTTCCCCTGATACGATAATACTGTCAAAACCTTTATTTAGTTTAATTATTATTCCTTTAAAGCCCTGATCGGAAACTAAAATATTAGTTCCGTTTCCAAAAATAAAATAAGGTAATTTATTTTTAAAAATAAATTTATAAATTTCTTTAAGGTCTTCTAAATCTTTAGGGATGAAAAAAGCTTCTGCCTCTCCTCCAATTTTAAAAGAGGTATAATCTTTTAATGATTTATAAAAAAAAAATTCTCCTTTAACTATTTTTTTAATTTCCTTTAAATTATACACTGGCTATTTTCGAAGAAGAAATTAATAAACGTTTATAAAATTTCTTTGCAGTCTCGCCGATATCTCCTGCCCCTAAAGTAATGACTATATCGCCTTGGCGGCAGATACTAAAAAGATAATCTTCTATTAAATCTTTATTAGGGATAAAAATTACTTCCGGTCTGGAATCATTTTCTTTTACAACTTTGACAATATTTTCCGCTTTTACTCCAATCATAGGAGTTTCGCCGGCAGAATAAATATCCGTAATAATTAAAATATCCGAATCAGTAAAAGCTGAAGAAAATTCTTTTAAAAGAAATTTCGTGCGGGTATAACGATGAGGTTGAAATACAGCCACTATTCTTCTTTTATATCCTTTCCTTGCGGCTTGTAAAGTAGCTTTTATTTTAGCCGGATTATGAGCGTAATCATCTACTACTAATATTCCTCCCTCCTCTCCTAAAATTTGGAATCTTCTTTGAACCCCCTTAAAAAAAGCTAAAGCGCTGCTAATTTGTTTGAAATTTAACCCTAATTCCAGCCCTATTCCAATGCTGGCTAAAGCGTTTAAAATATTATGCTTTCCGGGTATATTTAAATTCAATTCTCCTAATAATTTATTGTTATATAAAATTTTAGAAGTGGATTTATTTTCTTCTAAAATAAAATCTTTAACCGTTAAATTAGCTTCATTTTCTAACCCGTAAGTAAGATAATTCCGGTGAATCTTAGGAAGAATTTTTTGAACATTTTTATTATCTACGCACACAACGGCTTTTCCGCTGCGCGGTAATTTATTAATGAATTCTTCAAAAGTTTCAATTACCTTATTTAAAGTTTGTTCATAATCAAAATTAAAATAAGCAAAAGGACCTAGAGTAGGATTAATATCAGCGTCAATATTGGTAATTACAGTCATTTTAGGAAAAAGATTTAAAAAAGATGCATCGGATTCATCCGCTTCGGCAACTAAATATTTATCTTTGCCAAGACGAGCATTCGCTCCCCAATCATTTAATTCACCGCCCACTATAACAGTGGGATTAAAGCCATTTTTCTCTAAAATTGCAACAATCATTGAAGTTGTGGTAGTTTTACCATGGGTGCCGGCTACAGTAATTCCAAATCTGGACTTCATCAAATAACCAAGCATTTCCGCTCTTTTAATCACCGGGATTTTAAATTCTAAAGCCGCTGTAATTTCAGGATTATTAGAAGGGATGGCTGAAGAAGCTACTATTAAATCTACTCCTTTAATATTAGAAGGGTCATGCCCTATATATACTTTTGCGCCTAAAGATTCTAAATTCCCGGTAAGGCGGTTTCTTTTTAAATCCGAACCGGAAATATCGCATCCTAATTCTAAAAGAACCCGCGCAATTCCGCTCATTCCTATTCCGCTAATACCTATAAAATGAATTCTTTTATATTTTTTCATTAACTTCTCCCTTCTTTAATAAAAAATTAAAAATAATTTCTGAAATTTCCAAAGCAGCCCGAGGTTTTCCTAAGAGTTTAGAATTCACGCTCAGCTCTTCCAATCTTAAAGGGTTAGAGAATAATTCTAAAATTAACTCGGGCAACTTATTTAATTCTTCTTCTTTAAGCATTATAGCAGCTTTATTTCTTACTAAAAAATCAATATTATAATATTGATGAAAGTCTAAAGAATAAGGATAAGGTATTAAAACCGCCGGAATCCCTAAAGCGGTAATTTCCGATAAAGTAGTAGCGCCTCCGCGGGAAATAATTAAACTGCATACAACATAAGCATATTGAATATCCTCTAAATAAGGGAAACAATAATATTTAAGTTTGGATCCATTTAATAAATTTTTAGAATTTTCTTTTACTTCATTAAAATGCTTCTCTCCCGTTAAATGAATTATCTGCCAATTTTGTTCTCTCCAAAACGGCAAAGCTTTTAAAACAGCTTGATTTATACTTTTTGAGCCTTGACTTGCTCCGCTGATTAAAATTATAGGATTTTCCTTATTTAAATCCAAAATTTTATATCCTTCTTCTTTAGAAACTTTAATAATTTTCCCGCGTATCGGATTCCCGATAAAAAGAGTTTTAAAATCC
>JACPDS010000088.1:1669-3051 GCA_016183885.1 Armatimonadota bacterium | reverse complement strand
AGCCATTGAAGTTAATTCATCTCCGGGGGCAACTTTAATTAAAGTTATCCCTTGGGCAGTTCTCCCTTGAAGTGAAATGCCGCTTACTTTTAAGCGAATAATTGTTCCTTCTTTTTTAGTAATTAACATTACTTCATCATCTGCCTCAACTGCTTTAGCTGATACTATTTCGCCTTTTTTGCTGGTAAGGCTGATTAGTTTAACGCCTTTTCCTCCTCTTCTTTGAGGACTAAAAGATGAAATAGCGGTTCTTTTTCCATATCCCAAAGAAGTAACTATCAGAAGATCGCTTTCTTTCATTATACGCATCATTGATACAACTTCATCTTTAGAACGCAGTCTTATTCCTCTTACTCCTCTAGTTTTTCTTCCCGTAGGCCGAATCTGATTCTCCGGGAATCTAATTGCTTGCCCTAATTTATTAGCCAGCATTATATCTAAGTTTCCTGTGGTTAATCTTACATCAATCAACTCATCGCCTTCATCTAAAACTAAAGCCTGCAATCCCCCTTTTCTTATATTAACAAAATAAGCAAGAGAGGTTTTATTAACAATTCCTTTTTTAGTAGCCACTAACAAGAATTCGTCTGTCTTAAATTCTTTGGTTGGGAAGATAGCGCTAACTTTTTCTCCTTCTGCAAGATTTAATAAGTTTATAAGGGCTGTTCCTTTAGCTTGACGACTGGCTTCAGGAATTTCATAAACTTTCAGGCGGTAAACTTTAGCTTTATTAGTAAAAAATAATAAATAATGATGTGTGGTAGTATTAAAAATATGTTCAAGAAAATCTTCTTCTTTCATAGTTAAACCTAAAATTCCTCTTCCGCCGCGTTTTTGACTATGATAAGAAGTAATCGGCTGACGCTTAATATAACCAGAATTAGTATTTCTTCATGGATTAAATCTTCTAACGAAAAAATTGTCCCTTCTTCTTGAAGAATTTGAGTGCGCCGCTTATCTAGAAATTTTTCCCTTACTTCCTTTAATTCATTTTTAATTACTTCAAAAATTTTTACTTCGCTTTTTAATAATTCTTCTAAATGAGAAATGATTTTTAACAAACTTTTTTGTTCATTAATTATTTTCTGCTGTTCTAAAGCGGTTAATCGTTGAAGCCTCATTTCTAAAATAGCCTGAGCTTGAATATCGCTAAATTTAAATTTACTTATTAAAGAGGCTTTAGCATCTTCTACTTTTTGAGAACCGCGGATAGTTTTAATTACCGCATCTAAATTTTCTAAAGCGATTTTAAGGCCGTCTAAAATATGGGCGCGTTCTTTAGCTTTTTTTAATTCATAATTGCTGCGGCGAATTACCACTTCTTTGCGATGTTTTAAAAATAAATGCAGACATTCTTTTAAAGTTAAAATTTTAGGCACGCC
>JACPDS010000088.1:0-1636 GCA_016183885.1 Armatimonadota bacterium | reverse complement strand
TAAAGCTAAAATAATTATTCCAAAATTACATTGAAGAGCGCTGTGTTTATAAAGTTGATTTAAAACTATCTGAGTATTGGTATGAGATTGAAGTTCTAAGACTAAACGCATTCCTTCTCGATCGGATTCATCGCGAATATCGCTAATTCCAATAATTTTTTTTATTCTTACGCCTTCGGCAATTTGTTCAATTAAACGTGTTTTATTTACTTGATAAGGAATTTCAGTGATTATGATGGCTTGACGCTTATGACGTATTTCTTCAAAAGAAATTTTTGCTCTTAAGGTAATTGAACCGCGGCCGGTAGTATAAGCTTGTCTTGCTCCGTCTAAACCTAAAATGTATCCTCCAGTTGGAAAATCAGGGGCTAAAATAATCTTCATTAATTCTTCATTTTCTAAAGCGGGATTTTTAATTAAAGCTGTTAATCCGTCAATTATTTCTCCTAAATTATGGGGAGGAATATTTGTGGCCATTCCTACGGCAATTCCAGCCGAACCATTAATTAAAAGATTGGGAATTTTTCCGGGTAAAATTACCGGTTCTTCATGTGAATTATCGAAATTAGGGCGAAAATCCACTGTTTCTTTCTCTAAATCTTCCAATAATTCCAAAGCGATTTTATTTAAGCGGGCTTCTGTATAACGATAAGCCGCAGGAGGATCCCCGTCCACTGATCCGAAATTTCCGTGTCCATCCACTAAAATATAGCGCAGATTAAAATTTTGAGCCATACGCACTAACGCATCATAAACTGCCGCATCTCCATGAGGATGATATTTACCAATTACATCTCCTACAATGGTGGCAGATTTTCGATGGGGTTTATCCGGATATAATCCTAATTTGTGCATAGCGTAAAGTATGCGCCGATGAACAGGCTTAAGGCCATCGCGCACATCAGGCAATGCCCTGGAAACAATTACGCTCATAGCATAATCAAGATAAGATTCTTTCATTTCATCTTCTATAGCAATAGGAATGGTTTTAGTAAGGCTGTTCATTTTTCTTTCTCCTTTTTAAACTTAAAAGGCTAAATATCAAGATTTTTTACTTCTTTAGCATAAGTTTGAATAAATTGCTTGCGGGGATCAACTTTATCGCCCATTAAAATAGTAAAAATCTCATCGGCTTCTACGGCGTCTTCTAAAGCAATTTGGCGTAAAGTACGTTTTTCCGGATTCATGGTAGTGTCCCAAAGTTGGTGGGCATCCATTTCGCCTAAGCCTTTATATCTTTGAATGTTAATTCCATCTCTTCCGAGTTTATTTAAAATTTCGTTTAATTCTTCATCGCTATAAAGATAATATTCTTTTTTGCTTTTTTTAACTTGATAAAGCGGAGGATGGGCGATATAAATATATTTTTCTTTTAAAAGCCCCTGCATATAACGATAAAAAAAAGTTAAAAGCAAAGTGCGAATATGGGCTCCGTCTATATCAGCATCCGTCATAATAATAATTTTATGGTAACGTAATTTTTTAAGATTAAATTCGCTTCCTATTCCTGTTCCTAATGCGGTAATCATAGTGCGGATTTCTTCATTATTTAAAATTTTATCTAAACGGGCTTTTTCTACATTTAAAATTTTTCCCCGCAAAGGCAAAATAGCCTGGAAATACCTATTCCTGCCTT
>JACPDS010000093.1 GCA_016183885.1 Armatimonadota bacterium | reverse complement strand
AGATTGTTTTTTTAAATATTCTCTAAAATTTGAATCTGTTGAAACGGGGGGGAGATCGTAAGCCTCGCAAACCGCGTCAATATATAAGCCGGTTCCGCCAACCATTAAAGCATTTTTTTGACGATTAAATATTTCTTTAATGCGCTTAAAAGCTAAATTTTGAAATAAGGCTAAATTAAAATTTTCTTTTGGATCAATAAAATCTATTAGATGATGAGGTATTAATTTTAAAGCTTCTTTGTTTTTGGCTGTCCCAATGTTTAAATATTTATAAACCTTCCTGGAATCAGCATTGATAATTTCAGCATTTATTTCTTTGGCTAATTCTATAGAAATTTTTGTTTTTCCAATAGAGCTGGGTCCTAATAAAACTATTAAATACATTTTAAGATAATATTTTAATATTAGAAATTAGATTACCTTTTTAATCTTAAAAAAGAATTTAAAGATATATGCCGAATAATAAAATATGTTTAATTTATTATTGCATATTTGCTGCGCTCCCGATCTTACCGCGCCTTTTGAACGGTTAAAAGAGGATTATAATATATCGGCTTTTTTTTATAATCCGAATATTTTTTTAGAAGAATATAATAAACGTTTAAGCGAATTTATTAATTTAAATAAAAAATTAAATTTAAAATTTAAAATCGGAAGATACGATTCTTTAGGGTGGCATAAATCTATTAAAGGATTAGAGAAAGAAAAAGAGGGGGGCAAAAGGTGTCTGGCATGTTTTAAATTCAGATTGGAAAAAACAGCTCAAACGGCTAAAGAAAATAAATTTGATTTTTTTTCCACAGTATTAACAATCAGTCCGCATAAGGATGCTGAAATAATTAATGCTATAGGAGAAAATTTAGCCAAAGAATATCAAATTGATTTTTTGAAATTTGATTTTAAAAAACAAGAAGGCTTTAAAAGAAGTCTGGCGCTTTCTAAGGAATATCAGCTTTACCGTCAAAATTTTTGCGGATGTATTTATAGTTTAAGGAGATGATATTATGAACCACAGAGATCACGGAGGGAGTTTATTTATTTTAATACAAAGTATTAAAATAAAAATTCTCTGTGAACTCTATATAAAATTTAATTAATTGATTTTAAATCATCAAGAAGGCAATATTTTATTAACAAGGATAATTAAAAATTCAAGAGCACTAGAGAATATTATAAGATTCCGGCATTGGCGGAATATATAATAATTCTCTGCGCGCTCTGTGGTTAACAAGGAGAGATAAAAATTGAGGGAAAAAATTAAAAAAATCATTAAAGAAAGCCAAAAATTAAAAGAAGATATGTTAGAAATGACACCTCAAATCGAAGAAGCTCTTGATTTACTTTTAACGAGCTTAAAACAAGGCGGAAAAATAGTTTTATTCGGCAACGGGGGAAGCGCCGCCGATGCCCAGCATATAGCCGCAGAATTAGTGGGAAGATTCACTAAAGAACGCCCGTCTCTTCCGGCGATTGCCTTAAATACCAATACTTCAATCATTACTTCGATTGGAAATGATTATAGTTTTAAAGAAATTTTTGCTCGTCAATTAGAATCAATTTTATCTTCAAAAGATATAGTTATTGCTATCAGCACTTCCGGGAATTCGGCTAATGTTTTAAAGGGAATAAAAAGGGCTAAAAATATTGGAGCTAAAATAATTGGATTTTCAGGCAAAAATGGCGGGAAATTATCTAAATTAGTTGATATTTGCCTAAAAGTTCCTTCGGAAATTACGGCTCGAATTCAAGAAGGGCATATTCTTTTAGGGCATATTCTTTGCGAGTTAATTGAAGAGAAAATTTATAATTTGAGAATAAGTTTAAAGAGAAAAATTAATTTTTGATTTATGAATATTGGAATTTTTACTAATGCTTATAAACCAATTTTTTGCTCCTAAATTTCCGGGATATAAAGATCAAGAAGAAAATATTTATCGCTTCCGCTCAATTAATTTTGTTTATAAAGTAAAATATCCTCTAGCCATACCTTATTCTCGCCGCATTTTTAAAATTTTGCCCCAACTCAAATTAAATCTTATTCACACCCAGCACCCCTATGTTTTAGGAGAAGTAGGAGCTAAAATTGCCAAGAAATTTTCTATTCCCTTAGTATATACTTTTCACACCCAATTTGAGCAGTATGCTCATTATATTCCCTTTCTTAGCAAAGAGATTGTAAAAAAAATTGCCCGGGATTCTGTAATTAAATACGCTAAGAAATGTAATTGCATTATTACCCCGGCTTCATCTATTAAAATATTATTAAGAGAATATGGGATTACCAATAAAATTGAAGTGCTTCCAAATGCAATTAATACAGGGCTTTTTGAAAATATAAACCATCTTAAAATCCGCCATAAATATCATATATCCAAAGAAGATAAAGTCTTAATTTATGTGGGAAGAATGGCTATAGAGAAAAATTTAGCTTTTATGATGCAAGCCTTTAAGGTCATTCATCAAAAAGTTCGTCATACCCGGCTTTTATTGGCAGGAGAAGGTCCGGAATTAGAAATTTTGAAAGACTTGGCCAAGAAATTGGATTTAGCCGATAAGATTATTTTTACCGGCCGCATAGAATATTCCAAAATCCCTTATTATTATGCCGCAGGAGATCTTTTTGTAATTACCTCTACTACCGAGGTAAAGCCATTGGCAATTTTGGAAGCCATGGCTTCCGGACTTCCCGTAGCCGGAATAAATGCTCCCGGCGCAAGCGATACGATTACTTCCGGATTAGACGGAGTTTTAACGGAAAACAACTTAGAACATTTTGCGGGGGAGGTAATTAAACTTTTGCAAAATCAAGAAATCTTAAAAAAAATGGGAGAACACGCTAAACATACTGCCCAAAAATATTCCCTGCATTTGGTTGCAAAAAAATTAATTGGCATTTATAAGTCTTTAGTCTAAAGTCAAAGGTTTTTTTAAATTTAACGAAAAATGAAAAATTATAATAATTTAAGAATAAATAATAAAAAAATTATGAAAAAGGGAATAGCCTTAATTAGCGTAATCTTGATTTTAGTAGTCTTATTTATTTTAGGATTAGCTATTTTAAGTTATGTTGGCGGCGATTTTCTTTTCGCCGGAATACAAAGAAATTCATTATCCGCCCTTTATTTAGCCCAAGCCGGAATAATTTATACCGCTCTTGAATGTTCAAGCTGGCAGAAATTTCCCCATAAAGAGACCGAAAAACTAGCTACAGGGCGATTTATAATTGAAGCTGATTTATTAAAAGATAATACTATTGATTTAATTTCCAGAGGAGAAGTTGGAGAAGATACTGTCAGACCTTTTACGAGAACATTGAGAGCCAAACTGAGCCGGCAGGGTTATATTATAGAATGGTATCCTTAAAGATAAATTTATGAAAAAAATTTCTCAAGGTTTTACTTTAGCCGAATTGATTGTCTCCAGCGCGATTCTTTTATTAATGACGGTTTTTGCTTCTTATTTATTTGTCTCGGGCTGGAGGCATTTTCGATATGGTTCTACAGAAGTAGACCAATTGCGCATGGGAAGAAAAATTATTCATCAAATCAGTCAAGATATAATGCT
>JACPDS010000013.1 GCA_016183885.1 Armatimonadota bacterium | reverse complement strand
TAAATTATAGAATAATTTTTAATTATTTATTTTCTTTTAAAAATAAATTAATTACTTTATCAGTTATATTTTTTCCTCCATACATTACGTTTTGTTTGTCTAAAATTAAACTTAAATTTTCTTCTCTGGCTACTTTTTCAACGGTTTTAGTTACATTGGCGAATAAATTTGAATATATTTCATTTCTTTTTTGATAAAGTTTGTAATTATATTCTTCTTTTAGTTTATTTTGCTCTTCAGGAGAAAGTTTTTCTCCTCCTTTTTTATTTAATTCTTCCTGCATACTTTGAAAAGTTTTCATCAGCTTTTGATCAGCTTCCTGAAAAATTTTTAAACTTCTTACGGCTTCTTGATCAAAATATCCAATTGTGCTTTTTTGAGTATTTTCTTTTTCCGGCGGATTTAATTCTTTTTGGCTTTTGAATTTTTTAATTACATCTTCAGTAATTTCTGGAATGCCGTAAACAGCGATTTTTTTATCCAAAACTACGCTGATTTTTTTCTCTTTTGCCGCTATTGCTATAGCGGCTTCTATTTTTTGAAGGAGGGGATTTAATAAAAGAGCTCGTTTTTGCATTAACTGCTGTTGAATTTGCATGGTTAAATTTTGTTTTTTTTCAGGGCTTAATTTTTTTCCTTCTTGAATATAAAAATTTTGCAAATCTATGCTGTCCTGTTCAAATTTTCTTTGAGCTTCTTTAAATTCCGGCAGATCAAAAATCATTTGACGGTCTAATGAAGCGATTTGTTTTTTTAAATTGCGCCGCTCTATTAGAAATTTTCCCAAAAAAATTAATCCTAAAACAATTCCTACGGAAATAATAAAAATTAAAATTTTTTTAAACATATTTTTTCCTCCTATTTATTAGCGTTAATTCATAAGCGATAAATATTACTTGACGCTTAAAGCTTAGCGCTTTTAATTCTTAACGCTTACTTAAAAACTTTGTCCTATTCCAATTGAAGTTCGACCTCCTTTAGATCCAAAAGAATAGTCTAAACGGATTACTCCCAGACCCATTTTAGGGAAAACTATGCGCAGACCCACTCCGGCATTTTTATATAATATGAAGTTTTGACCGGGTAGCCAGGCATTTCCCGCATCCGCAAAAATTGCTCCATTTAACATTTGAATTTTAGCAATCGGGAAGCGAAATTCTAGATTTAAAAGAATCATTTTTGTGCCAAAAAAAGCATTATCCGAATAAGCTCTGATAGTATCCGTTCCGCCTGTATAAAAGTATTCAGTGGCGGGAGAATTTCCGGCAATATATCCTCCCCAGAGCCGCATTGCTAAAGTTTTATTGTTTTTAAGAGGGAAATATTTTCTAATTTCACCCTGCCATTTGCTAAAAGTATAAGAACCTTTATAAATTCCTCCGGCGGTTTCTACCGAAGCATTTATAAAATTTCCTTCATAAGGATTTAAAACATCGTCTCGAGTATCGTAAATTCCGCTTAAAGTAGTGCTGTTGATGGCGCCGGCGGCTAATCCTATCGGTCTGAAATTAGATTTAGGATTTGTGCTTATATTTAATTGTTCTCTTCTTATCGAGAATAAAACTTTTAAATCGTCATTTAAAGGATGGCCGTAAGTAACACTTCCTCCTCCGCGATGATCATCATAAAGAGCGTATTCTAGAGGGGCGGTTCCTAGAACAGGCTGACGCAATTCTTCGAAAGTGCTGTTATAAAAAGAAAATCCCAGCGAATTACCTTTATCATTAATAGCTGGATCGTAAAAAGAAAAATTTAAAGCGTCAATAAAAGATCCTCTTTGCCATGATAAAGTTCCGCTTTGTCCTTTTCCTCCTAAATTTCTTGTTCCCACGCTGATTTGTCCCATTAATCCGGAACGAGAACTTTCGCCGGTGCTTCCGCCGTACCCTAATCCAAAAGTTGCAATGCCTGGTTTTTCTTCTTCTTTAATTTTCCAGATTAAAATTACCTTCCCCGGAGCGCTTCCCGGTTCAAGTATAGGTTCTACCTGTTCAAAGATTTGCAGATTTCTCAATCTTTCAAAATCTTTTTTTAGACGGCGGTTCCGTAAAATTTCTCCGGGTTTAATTTTTAAATTTATTCTAATAAAATATTCTTTAGTTTTTTTATTTCCTTCGATTTTAACTTCTTCTACTTGAGCTTCCGCTAAATTTAAAGAAATTAAGCCGCTTTTAAAATCCACAGTGGGCTGTTTCATATCGGTAAGATAGTCTTTTTCCTGATAATGTTTAATTATTTTAGTTCCGTCTTCCTTTAAAATATTTTGATTGAAAAGTTCTCCTTTTTTAATTCTAACTAGTTTTAAAAGCTCTGCTTCGCTGAAAACAGTATTTCCGGTAATTTTTACTTCTTTTACGATTAAACCATCCTGTATGTTTAAAGTTAATTTGCCCTCTTTATTTAAATTAACGCCGGTTATATGATTAGGCAGGAGATAACCTAAATTTTCATTATAGTAGTTATTGATTTCCATAATATCGGCGTAAAGAGTTTTAGTATTTAAAATTTTATCCGGTTTTGTTTCCATTAAACTTAAGATTTTTTCATTAGTTGCTAATTTATTGTCTATTAAAATTATTTCTTTAACAATTGGATTTTCTGCAACTTTAAAATTTATTTTTACGCCTTCTTGAAAATTTTTAATTTCTATTTTCGGAGGTTCGGTAAAATATCCTAAATCAAAAATAGCCTGCCTGTCCCGGAGAAGTTTTGCCTCCAGTAGTAAATCTCCTACTTTAAGAGAAATTACTCCTAGAATTTCTTCTGTTTTTATTAATTGATTGCCTTCAATGGCAATGGCTGTAATTACAGGATTTTTTTCATCTATTTTAATGCTTTCGGAATTTGACGGGAGGGGACTTTTAGGATTTTCTTCCGAGCGAACAATGTTAAAAGAGAGCATATAAATTAAAATTAAAAGAATGATTTTTTTATTTATAAACATTTAACCTCCAAAAAACAAACTTAACGAATTTCGACAATTTTTAAGTTATTCCTTTATAAATTATAAATTTAAGCATAAGTATTTTAGAAATTATAATGCGATTGAATGCTAAAAATAAAATTATTTTTTATATCTTGAGAAATTCTTAAAATCATTTTTCTTTGCAATTTATATTCTAAACCCCAAAGTTTATAAATTTCTCCGCTTATTCCAAAAACTCTAGAATAAGTTAAATAAAATTTATCGTCTTTGTCAAGAGCTTTAGCTATTTTAATACTCCAAAACCCCGGCAGAATATATTCAAAACTAAGATCTCCAAAAGATAAATTTTGTTCTAAAACGTTAAAAAAAGGTTGGATAAGGTTCATTTGCAATGTTCCCATTAAATATTGAGAAAATTCTTTTTGGGAAACATTCTCCTCCCCCGTTTGTCCTATTAAAGGAATAAATTTTCCAGCCAGTAATTGAGTAATTTCTTGTTTGCTTAAAGGAGGATCGGAATGAGCTTCCCAGACGGGACGATTAATATTCCCGGAAATGCCAAGATAAATTTTATTTCCGGAAATGGAAGTTTCCGCATCTATTTCTATATTAGGATCCCAATTGTTAGAAGCGTCAAAATAAGCTTTTCCATCGGTTACTTTAAAATTAGAGTTGTAAAAAATAATTTGGCCTTGGGAAAAATCCAGATTTCCCTGTAAAGTAGGGTTAGGGAAACGGCCTCGAAATTCTAATACGCCGCTGCTTTTAAGAAATGTCCGCAAAATAGAAGCTTGATTATTTATCCAGACGCGTTCCAAGTGCAAATCTAAGGCTAATTCAGGAGAAAAAGTTTTGTTGCTAATTTTAATTTCTTGAGAAGTTTTATTTTTGAAATTGTATAAATTAAGACTGCCGTCGGAAATTTTTAAAGTTCCCCAAAGATTTGATTTGTTTAAATCTTCTTTTAAATAAATATCTCCGTTTAATCTGCCTTGAAAGTATTTAGGATTTATTATCAAAAAATTTTTTAAAGATAAAGATAAATTTAAATTATTTGCTAAAGACGAACTTAAAAGAATTTTTCCATTTAAGTTAAATTTTCCTTCCGATTCTCCTTCAAATTTTTTAATTGTTAAAATATTTTGGTTTAAATCAGCGCTTAAATTTAATTTTTTTATAGTATTATCCAGGGAAGTAAATTGCGCTTCGGCATTATCTATTTTTATTTCTCCTTGAGTATTAATTTGGGTAAGAGGGCCGGAGAATTTTAATTCTCCGAACAACTTTCCTTTCGATTTACGGATTAAATCTCCAAAAATATTAAAGAAATCCAGGTCATCTTCTTCCAGATTGATTTTAACATCTAAAGGCGAAGCGCTTAAATATTTGCCTTTTTTCCAAATCAAAGGGATTCTGCCCGCTCCTGTCGCTAAATGTTTTCCTCTTTTAATTTTCCAATTATTTAAAACAATAAAACCGTCTTTGCCTTGAATTTCACCTTTAAAACTATCAAATTTAAAACCTTGGAAGTCTCCTTTTAAAATTTGGAATTTAGAATCAATTAAGGGTTTAAAAATATTCCCTTTTAAATTTAAATTTAAAGATAATTCCCCGTTAAGGGAAAATTTTTTATAAAGAAAGGCTTCCAGAAAATTTAAATTTAAATTTTTTAAGTTTATTTCCAGGTTATTTTCTTCTCCCAGATTTCCTTTAATTTGAGAAATATTATCTTTATCTTTTATAATGAACTTATCAAAAGATAATTCTCCCTCTTTAAAAGATAAATTGCTTTCCAAGAGTGCTAAGCGAGTTTTTTCTATCTTAAGATTTTCAAAAATAGCTTCCACTTTAAATTGAGGTTTTTTTAATGTTCCATAAAAAGACGAGTTTAAATTTAAATTTCCGCTTATATTTTTAGACGGTAAATCAAGAAATTTTGAAATTACCGACAAATTGCCCGCTGAAATTTTAAAATTTAACAAATATTCTAAATTATAATTTTCAAACCAATTGTTAGGGCCGATAAAACCTTGAGGCGAATAAATATTCCCTTCTAATTGATAATTTTCCGGATTATTTTTAAGAGCTAAATCAAGGTTCAATATTTTATTAAAATAAAATATTTTAGCGTCGAAATTAGAGAAATCTTCCCCTTTTAAATTAAGTTTATTAAAGTGAAAATCGGCATTTAATTTAAGAGATTCTTTTGCGCCTGTTAATAAAATAGAAAAATTGCCTTTTCTAACTTTCTTTTAAGAAAGGGGATATTTTCCAAGGAGAGATTGTTTGTATAAAATTTTAAATTAAAACCATTTAAATAATCATAAATTCCTTCCGCTTGGATTTTTTCGCTTCCGATTGTTAAATCTAAATTTTTTAAAATACTTTGTTTTTTTGAAGCTATAAATTTTAAATCAAAAGATTCGATTTCCTGACCTTTAAAATTAAGTTTATTTAAATTAACTTCTCCGCTTAATTTTGGCTCTTTCGGGATTCCTGAAAGCTGTAGATTTCCTTTTAAAATGCCGCTTAAATTTAAATTTTTTAAAGGAGTTAAATTGCTTAAAGAAGCAATTTCTATTTTATCGGTAAAAACATTTAAATTTGAATTTCCTTTAAAATTTAAAATTCCATTAATTCCTAAAAATTGATTTTTTAACTTTAAATTAAATTTAGTTAAATTTAATTTTGGGAAAAAATAATTAAATTCTCCGTCTAGATTAATTAACTCATTGTTAATATAAGCTTCCGGTATTTTGAAATAAGTTGAAATGCGGGGGTTTTTTATTGAGCCGTTAATTTTTCCCGAGAGGAAAAAGTCTCCTTTAAATTTTTCCCAGCCTAAAAAATTTTTAAGATTTTTAAAATTAAAATTATTTAATTTTAATTTTAAAAATATATTATTTGAGAAATTTGATCTGAATTTAAAATCCAAATTATTTTTTTCATAGCTGCCCTGAAAATTAGTTTGAAAATCATTTTTATTTTTAAGAGAAATAGATAGATAAGCCGGATGGCTTTTATATTTTTTTAGTTCTAATTCAGCTTCGCAAACAGGTATGCCTAAAAATAAACTTTTCTTAAAATTCAAATGACCGAATAGTTTTAAATAATCTTTATTAATTAAAGTTAAAGCTTCAAGATTTGTTTCTCCTTGAATTATTTTTTCAGAAAAAAAATTGTTTAATTTAAAATTATTTAATTTTATTAAAGCTAAACTTTTTAAATTTTTATTTAAGAGCCCTTTAATTTGGAAGCTTCCCGTTTTAGATTCCCCGTCCATAAAGCAATATGCCCCGGTTTTAAGATTTCCGATTAGATTTAGATCTTTAAGATTTAATTTATAGTTATTGATTGATAAATTTCCCTTATTTCGCAAAAGAAACGATGGATTGTTTAAATTGCCTGTAATTTGGCCATCTCCCCATAATGATCCAAAAGCTTTGATTTTATTAAAATTAAAAGCAAAATTATAATCAGAAGCGCTTAAATTTAAATTTAATAAATTTTTTCTAAGATCTATTAAGCCCCTAAAACTTAAAAAATTATCATTTTTAAGATTTTCAATTAAAAGATTTTGGTCATTAAAAATAAAATTACTCCTGATAGGTTTAATTTTTAAAAAATTTACCCTGATATCAGATGAACCTAAAATAATCGGGGATTGTAAATTTCCAAAACAGTTAAAATTAATTTTGTTGTTAATTTCAGAGTTTGCAAATTTAAAAAGAATTTTTTCCTGTAATTTTCCTTTAAGAAAAATTACAGGATGTTTTATAGAAGGGAAGAGCCAGCCTTCGGCTGAGAATAGAAAATTTTTATCTTTGCCAAGCAGTTTCTTGATTTTGTAATTTTTTCCTGAAAATTCTAAATTTACAAAACCGGCTTGATATTTTTTTTGATTGATTTTGAAATTATCTGAAAAAAGGATTAGTTTATAATTTAAATTATTTAAGCCTCCTTTTAAATTAAGTTCGCCTTTGGCTATTCCTTCAAGTTTTAATTTATAATTTTTCGGAAAGAAGTTTTCTAAAACATTTAATTTAATTTTATCAGAGATAAAAGTTAATTTTAACTGCGGTATTGTGAAATCATAGAGTTCTCCAGAAAGTTTAAAAGGTATTTTGTTAAAAATTCCTTTTAATTGCGAAGAATAAAGATATTGGTTGGCTATTTTAATTTTTCCGCTCACTTTGTTGAATTTTCCGATAATATTTTTACAAACAGCTTCCCCGCCCTTAAGATTAAGTTCTCCCTGATAATCCAAATTTTCTATAGATGATAGAGGAATTTTGCAGAATAAATTTAAATCGCTATAGCCGTTTTTTATTATAAAAGTGTCATCCATAAAAGCTAAATTTAAAAAATTTAAAGTTAGTCCGGGTATATTCAAATTTAAATTTAATTGTTTTGATTTTGCGTTAAAATAACCCTGAATTTTTAGAGGAGAAGAATTTAAAAAAGTTTCTAAAATAAATTCTCCGTTATTTTGAAAATCGGCATTTAAGTTAATTGGGTTAAAATAAAATTTAATTTTACTTAAAAAATGATCTTCAATAACTAATTTCCCGTCTTTAATATTTAATTTTAATTCCGGGAATTTAAATTTTTCAGCTCGAACTATTTTAGATTTTTCCTTAATTTTTGAAAGATTCCACTGTCCGGTTTTTTCTCTAAGTAAAGAAAAGAAAGGTTCTATTAAATAAATTTTCTCTACAGAAGAAATAAAATTTAATTTATTTAATAATTTAAATAAATTAAATTTTATTCTAGCTTCTTTAATTTTCAAAAATGGTTCGGCATCGGGGGTGTAAAAAATAAGTTCTTTAAAACCAGTTCTTTAAAATTAAAAGAAACTTCTCTTATTTTTAAATTTCCATTATAATTTGAAGAAAAATTTTTTATAATAAAATATTTTAAATTTAAAAATAAAATAGAGATTAATAATAAATTTAAAAATAAAATAGAGATTAATAATAAATATTTTTTTTTATTTTTATTCATTTTTAATCTAAAAAAAAGGCTTAAAGAAATAAGTTCTTTAGAGCCTTTTTAATAAAAATTACTTGATGATTTTTTAAGTTATTGCTTTTGAATTTCCACTTTTCCTGTTCCAATGGCTACACAGGAAATAGGGTCTTCAGCTACTCTTGCCGGCATACCGGTAATCTGGGAGAGAAGTTCGTCTAACCCCCGCAAAAGCGCTCCTCCGCCCGTTAAAACAATTCCTCTTTCAATAATATCGGCTGATAATTCCGGCGGGGTTTTTTCTAAGACATTTTTTACCGCCTCTATAATTGCTCCTAAAGGCTCGTCTAATGCTTCTCTTATTTCTTCAGAGGAAATAGTAATGGTTTTCGGGAGCCCGTTAATTAAGTCTCTTCCTTTGATTTCCATGCTGATTGGAGGATTTTGAGGATAAGCTGAACCAATTTTAATTTTAACATCTTCTGCCGTGCGTTCTCCAATCATTAAATTATAATTTTTGCGAATAAAACGGGTAATCGCCTCATCCATTTTATTACCCGCCACT
>JACPDS010000012.1 GCA_016183885.1 Armatimonadota bacterium | reverse complement strand
GGAGTATAATCGGTTAATTGAGGCACTGCCGTTGGGTCATAATACCAAATTTTATTATTATATTGATCGGCAATCCAAAGCACTTGAGCATAACTATCTACTGCTATACCAGCCGGACTTCCCAATCCTGGCGGGGTATAAGAGGTCCAGCCTGCGCCATCATATTTCCATAGTTTATTATTAGATTGATCAGCTACCCAAACAAAGCCGGCGCTGGAATCACAGGCTATCCCGCTTGGTTTTCCTAAACCCGCCGGAGTATAATCGGTTAATTGAGGCACTGCCGTTGGGTCATAATACCAAATTTTATTATTATATTGATCGGCAATCCAAAGCACTTGAGCATAACTATCTGCTGCTATACCAGCCGGACTTCCCAATCCTGGCGGGGTATAAGAGGTCCAGATTGCGCCATCATATTTCCATAGTTTATTATTGGATTGATCAGCTACCCAAACAAAGCCGGCGCTGGAATCACAGGCTATCCCGCTTGGTTTTCCTAAACCCGCCGGAGTATTTTCATCTAAACTTGAGCCATTATAATACCAAACTTTATTATTAGATTGATCGGCAATCCAATTTACCAGAGCATAAGTATCTGAAGAGGTTCCTTGAAAATTATTTGTTATAGCTCTTAACGAACTAATGCTGGCATTAGTATTTGAAGGTTCATAGACTAAAACTTCTATTTTTTCATAATTAGCATTTATACCGCTAACTCCATAAGGTTTTTTTTCTATATTATAACTATAATCCGAAAAAGACTGCTCAAATTTTCCTTGAATTAATGTAAAATTAATAGAAGATTGATATAAAATTTCTTCCATCTTTCTTTGAGCAAGTAAAATACAATTAAAATAATTTTGAGCTTTTTTCTTGTAATTTAAACCGTTTGTGAAAAGTCCTAAAACCGCTAAAACTCCAAATAAAATAATTAGCAGGGATACTATAATTTCTACTAAATTAAAACCTTTTTCTTTTTTTTGTTTTATTTCAAAATAAATTTTAAAATGCCCCCAGAGTTTTATCATATTTTTCCATCATAAATGTGATTAATTCATCATAATTAGAAAAAATTACGCCGGGAAGAAGATCTTCCTTAGAAACTCCTCTTTCTTCTAAATCGGAAGGGATAACATAAATAGAGGCTTTTTCATTAATAAGTTTATTTATTATATCTAAATTTTTATCTTTCTGCTGTTTAGTCGCTCCATATACTCCTTCTTGAAGAAAAAAAATGCCCAGATTATTTTTAGATTCTTTGATTAAAAGAGCGCTTTTTAAAGCTCTTAGAGCTTTATCAGTATTAGGAGATGAGATAACCAATAAAAGAATTGATGCCATAGTCTTTTAAAATATCATTGTCCAATGAGCTTTGGATAATATTTCTCCAAGCCGCAAATTATTTATAACTTCCACACCTTCCAATATCTCCTCCTGATTAATATTTCTTTTTTTTAATGAATCTTCATCAGCGCCAATGCGCAAATCATTACTTTTAGCTTCTATAATTTTTTTAAATTCATCATGAAGCGGATTTTTTTGATTTTTTTTAGCCAGATAAACTCCATCGTCAACAAGCACAGCCATAGTGCAAAAATCCAAGCTGGAAGCGCCCCATAAGTGACGCAAGGCTTCAGTAACTTCTAAAGGTTCGTTAGTATAATGTTGAATTAACATAGCCATGCATTTTCTCATCAACTAACACCCCATCTTAATAAAACAATCGCTTTGCTGCATTAAATAAAAAAGCTCTGCTATGCCGGTTACTTCCGTTTGAGGCATAAGCAATTGTTCTTTAATTTCTCTAGTTATAATACAGGCATTGCAAATTTTTACTTTAAGCCCATCGTTTATTAATTTTTTTAACTGTTCAGATAAATTTTTATGTTTCATGTCTTCTTTGCCGAAATCAATAAAATTATAAACTCCGTCTCCTGAAGCAAAAATGATTATCTCATATTTTTTCTCTCTTCCAGATTTAATAAGATTTAAAAGCATTTTTGTGTTTTCACATTTATCCGGAGTAAGAGTAAGAAATATAGTAAGTAATTTATTATTATTATTTATATCATTCATATATTATAAATTCTCTTTTTTTATATTATTTCCTTCTTTAGCAATTACATCTTGATAATTATAAAATATTTTAACTGTCCTGCAGGACATAAGGGCATCCAGATCAGAAAAAATAAAAAGGACGAATTATTAAATTATTTTAATATAATAATTCGTCCCATCGATTAATTTCAATTTATTAATTGCCTCTAAAACAGCAATCTTGAGCTTGTTTTCCTGAACCGCATGAACAAGGTTCGGTTCTTCCGCAGCATCTTCCATAAGCTTTTCCTGAACCGCATACACATGGATCCATAAGATTAGTCATTTAAACACCTCCTTTTTAATAAAAATTAAAATATATAATTAGAATAAAATTATTCTACATTTTATAAAAAAATCCTTTTCTATAAATATAGATTATTTAATTTATTTTTTCTTGGGTAAATTCATAGTTGACCATTTATCCGAAGAACCGTCATATATCCATATTTTTTTTAATGTATTGTCAATTACCCAGACATCTTCTCCCGTAGAATTACAGGCTATAGAAGAAGGTACTTTAAAACTTTTGCCGGGAGTTTTATCAATAAGTTCTTTGCCGTCATAATACCAAACCTTGTTATTGCTCTGATCGGCAATCCAGACTATTTTTGCGTCAGCGCTTGAAGCAATTCCCGCAGGTTCTCCCATGCCGGATGGAGTGCGGTCTGTCCAATTTTTCCCGTCAAAATACCACAATTTACTTTTTTTATTAATAAGTTTATTGCCGTCATAATACCAAACCTTATCATTAAGCTGATCGGAAATCCAAAGTAATTTTGCGTCAGAACTGCTGGAAAGCCAGGTCGGCTCTCCCATGCCGGATGGAGTGCGGTCTATCCAATTTTTCCCGTCAAAATACCACAATCTATTAGGATTTTTATCTCCCAGCCAAACTAAAGTGCCGTTAGAATTAGAAGTTATTCCTGCCGGAATGCCTAATCCGGAAGGGGAGTTTTTAATAAAAAATTTATTTTTAACATCGTAATACCAAACTTTATTTCTTCTATTAATAATCCAGAATATTTTTTCATTTAAAGAATCTAAACCAATCCCTCCGGAATAATCATCTTCATCGCCGCTGTCGTCATATTTTAAAGCAAGGGCAACAAAATCAGCTTCTGTATTTAAAGGACCGCTTATTTTAATTTCTATCTTATCGTAATCGGCATCCACTCCGAAAACCCCATAAGGACTTCTATTTATATTATAACTATAATTTAAATAAGGTTCTTCAAAATTTCCTGAAATTGAGCTAAAAGAATATGTATCAGAATAATATAAAATTTCTTCTATTTTTTTTTGAGCTAAAAAAAGACAGTTAATATTATTTCTTGTTTTTTTAAGAAAACCTATGCCTCTTGGAAAAAGTTCTAAAACAACTAAAACGCCGAAGAAAAGAATCATTATTGCCGCTACAACTTCTGTTAAGCTGAAACCCTTATCTTTTCTATAAAAATTAGCCTTCTTA
>JACPDS010000095.1:8341-11702 GCA_016183885.1 Armatimonadota bacterium | reverse complement strand
TATTTAATAAATTAAAAGATGTTGGCTTTTCATTTTTAAATTATTAGCCCTCAAGGCTAAATCTTCTTTTCGGGCAATTTTTTTAAAAATTTCCATTACTTCTTTTTCTTTATGTAAATGATGATGGGAGTCAAGATGAGAAATATTTAGTTTTAAGCTTCGGGCTTTTTTCACTTGAGCAATAATTTCTTTTTCAATTTCTAAAGCGCAGGCTTTTTGCATCAAAAGATTTATTTTTCGATAAAAAAAACCTTCCTGGTCAATTAAACTAAGCGCTTCTCTAGGATTTAAGATTGGTTTCCCGAAAGTTAAATTAACATGTAATCCTATATCTAATTTAGGATTTTCCCTTAAAAGCGATATCGAATGCTCTATTCCCGGCAAATTAATCATTATTGAAGTACTTCTTGCAATTCCTTCTTTAAAAGCTTTAATTATTCCTAAATTTATCCCAAAAGTTAAATTAAAATCATCTGCATGAATTATAAGTTTTTTCATAATTTTTCTCCTTATTAACCACAGAGTTCACAGAGAATCATTATCTTTCCGCCTTTGGCGGAAATTTTATATTGCTCTGTGTTCTCTTTTCAAGTTTATATCTTTTAATAACTCAATTAAATTATTAATCTCTTTATCCCATCTTTTAACTTTTCAACATTAAAATTAATCAACAAACCTATTCTTTTATTCATTGCTCTCAAATATGTCAACAATTGTGCTTCATGTATTTTGTTTATTGCTTCTACTGTTTTTAATTCTACAATAACTTCTCTTTCCACTAGATAGTCTATCCTATAAGTACCAACATTCTCGCCTTTATAATTCAAGATTATTTCCTTTTGCCTATCATACATTACTCCTCTCAATTTAAATTCATAAGCTAATGCTTCTTCATAAATATTTTCTAACAGTCCTGGTCCTAATTTTGAGTGAACTTCTATAGCGCAAGATATTATTCGTCCTGTTATATCTTTTAAAGGAAATTCTTTTTGAGGACATAGAGATATTTCTTTCTCTTTAGAGAAAAAATTATTATTCTGTCTCTGTGCGCTCTGTGGTTTCATAATTTTTCTCCTAAATGAATAGTAATTAGTCCTCCCTTTAAAGGAATATATTTTACATTTTTAAAGCCGGCGGTTTCCATTATTAATTTTATATCATCATTGGAAATAAAATTGATAATGCTTTTAGCTAAATAATTATAAGCTTTGAAATTATGAGAAATTATTCCTCCCAATAAGGGAAGGATAAATCTTAAATAAGGATAGTAAATAAATTTTAAAATTATATTTTCAGGGAAAGTTAGTTCCAAAGAAATAATCTTTCCTCCTTTTTTTAATACTTTAAAACTTTCCAAAAAAAACTTCTTTAAATTTTCTAAATTCCTTAAGCCAAAAGCAATTGACACAAAATTAAAATAATTCTTTTTAAAATTTAAATTTAAAGCGTCTCCAAATTCAAATTTTATTTGAGGAAATTTTTTCTTAGCGATTTTTAACATATCTTTGCTTAAATCTACTCCGATTACTTCTCCTTTGTTTTTGACTATCTTATAAAATTCATAAGCTAATTCTCCGGTGCCCGTGCAAACATCTAAAACTCTTTCTTTAGCTTTTACTTTGGAAATTTCCACAAGTCTGCGGCGAATAATTTTATCTTGCCTGAAACTTAATAAAGCATTTAAAAAATCATAGTTCTTAGAAATTTTACTAAACATCCGAGAATTTTTAAGGGCGGCTGCTTCAGTTATAGTATTTAATAATCTCATAAAAACTATTTCTTTGAGCTCCATTAAATCCGGCATCTTTAATTAATTGAATAATTTCTTTTAAATTTATTTGATAATTCAAGCCGGTAGCTTTAATTACTTGTTCTTCGATTAAAATTCCTCCTAAATCATTCGCTCCGAAATGCAAAGCTACTTGAGCTAATTTTTTACCCTCGGTAACCCAGCCTGAATGAATATGAGGAATATTGTCTAAAAAAATCCTTGAGATAGCCAAAGTTTTTAAATAATCTAAACCGCTTCCTTCAAAAGCCTTAATTTTAGTATTTTTAGAAGAAAAACTCCAGGGGATAAAAGCTTTAAATCCATGCGTTTTATCCTGGAGGCTTCTAATTTTCTCTAAATGAATTAAGCGCTCTTTTAAGCTTTCTCCTAAATTATAAACCATTGTAGCGGTAGAATGGAGTCCTAAAGAATGCGCTGTTTCCATAATTTTTAGCCATAAAGTTGAATTAATTTTATGCGGACTGACTCTTTCTTTAATTCTATCCACTAAAATTTCCGCTCCTCCTCCGGGGAGAGAATCTAAACCTGAGGCTTTTAATTTTTTAATAACTTCCTTAATGCTTAAATTAGAAATCTTGGCTAAATGATCTATCTCGGGCGGAGACAAACTATGTAAATGAATAAAAGGATATTTGCTTTTAATTTTTTTAAAAACGGAAATAAAATATTCCAAAGTAATTTTAGGATGAAGCCCGCCCTGGAGCATTACCTGAGTTCCTCCAAGTTTTACCAATTCTTTTACCTTTTTAAGAATTTCTTCTATGGAAAGAAGAAATCCGTCTTTAGTTTTATAAAAAGCGCAGAATTTACATTTACTAATACAAATATTGGTATAATTGATATTGCGATCTATTACAAAAGTAACTATCTTGCCGGGATGAAGTTTTTTCCTTATATCTTGAGCTATTCTGCCAAGATAAAAAAGGTCTTTATTATATAAATTAAGAGCTTCTTTTAAATTAATTCTAATCATTTTTAAAAAATTCTAAATTAAAATTAATTTTAGGATTTAAAATTTTAGCGTATTTATAAAATAAAATTAAACCTTGTTTAGCTTTTAAAGATAAATTATAATCTAAATTTTTAAAATAATTTTTAAGCAAACTTAAACTTAAAACAGGAAATTCTTCTTTAACTTTAAAAATTATTTGATTTAAATTTTTAAGATTTTCTTCTTTTTTTAAAAAAATCAGTTTTAAAGCTTTTTTAATTAAAAGCTGCTTTTGCTCTAAACTTTTTTTTCTTACAGCTAAAAGAGCATAAACCATTGGCAAATTAGTCTTTTTATGCCATAGTTTGCCTAAATCATAAATTTTATATCGGTTTTTATTGTAATTAGAAAATTCAATCAAAGCTTGATCTCCAATTACTAAACTGGCCGGAAATTCTTTTAAGCTTTCTTTAAGCGTTAAATTAGTTTCTTTAAAATTAACTTCTTTTTTTTCCCAGAGATTTAAAATAATATCTAATAACATTCTAGCTGTGGCGCTTTGAAAAGTTACTCCAATAGTTTGTTTTTTAAGTTTTTTTAAGGAAAATTTTGAAATTAAAAGAGCGCTTTTAACCGCC
>JACPDS010000095.1:0-8333 GCA_016183885.1 Armatimonadota bacterium | reverse complement strand
TAAATTATCCGCTAATGAATAATCTTCCGATTTTTTAGCATATTCAATAGAAGAAATTAAACTTAAATCTAAATTTCCGCTAGATAAGAGAAAATTTAATTTAGAAGGAACTTCTTTAATTATTTCAATAAAATTAGAATTTAAGTTATAAAAAATAGGCCAAGCATTTAAATAATCAATTACTCCAAGTTTAATTTTATTCATTTTTTTATTTATTGATAATTAGAATTAATAAGCTTGGGTATTCTTCCTGATTCTTTAATGATTCTTTCTAATTCTCCCGAAGAAATAGAAGGAGGCGTGGGAGCGCCCGCAGAGTGGACAATTTCTTCTTCTTCCAATGTTCCTCCTATGTCGTCTGCTCCAAAATAAAGAGCCACTTGCGTTAATTTAAGTCCTAAATACATCCAGAGAGCTTTAATATGAGGGAAATTATCTAAAATTAAGCGCGATGCCGCTAAAATCCTTAAATCATCTATTCCGGAAGTCGAATCTCCATTTTTAGAAATTAAAGTATTTTTAGAATGAAAGGCTAAGGGCACAAAAGCTTTAAATCCATAAGTTTTATCCTGCAGTTCTCTTAATTTTAAAAGATGTTCGGCTATTTCTTCTTTAGTTTCAATATGTCCATAAAGCATAGCGGCATTAGAATTAATTCCTAAATTATGAGCAGTCTGCATAATTTTTAACCAGCGCTTAGCGTTAATTTTATCGGGACAAAGCAATTTTCTAATTCTAGGGCTAAAAATTTCCGCTCCTCCTCCCGGAATAGAATCTAATCCTGCTTCCTTTAAACATTCCAAGATATAAGATAGGCTTTTTTTTGATTTTTGACTAAAATAATCAATTTCCACGGCTGTAAAAGCTTGAATAAAAATTTTAGAATTAACTTTTTTTATTTCTTTTAGCATATTTTCAAAATAACTAAAAGGAAGCTTTGGATTAATTCCTCCCACAATATGCACTTCTTGAGGTTTAATTTTCTTAACCTTTTTAATAATTTTCTCTAAGCTTAAAACATAGGCGCCGGATTCATTTTCTCTTTTAGAAAAAGCGCAAAATTTACAAGCATTTATGCAAATATTAGTGTGATTAATATTTAAATTTTTAGAATAAAAAACCAGCTGACTGTTTTTCTTTTCCCTGACTTGATTAGCCAGTCTTCCCAAATTTAATAAGTTAAAATCTTTTAATAAAAATAAACTTTCTTTAAGATTTAAACGTTTGCCTTGATTAACTTTTTTTTCTATTTTTCTCCACATCTTTTGCCCCGCTATAAGGAGGATAAAGCTTATGCTTAATCCCTAAACGCTCAAGAATTCTTCCTGTAATAAAATTTATTAAATCTTGGATGGTCTCCGGGCGGCGATAAAAAGCCGGCATTGCCGGAAGGATTTCCGCTCCAGCTTTAGATAATTTTAACATATTTTCCAGATGAATCAAATTTAAAGGCGTTTCTCGAGGAACTAAAATTAATTTTTCTTTTTCTTTTAAACTTATATCGGCTCTTCTGTGAATTAAATTATTAGAAGTTCCGTTTGAGATGCAGGCTAAAGTTGACATACTGCAGGGAACTATAACCATTCCTTTGGATTTAAAAGAACCGCTGGCAAGAGGGCTTCCCCAATTAAGATAATCTTCATAAAATAAATTTTTTAATTTTAAATTTAAGAAAGAAAAATTTAATTCTTCTTTAATGATTTTATGAGCGTTTTTAGAGATTAATAAATAAACTAAAGAATTATTTCGGATTAAAAAATCAATTAAATATTTCGCATAAATTACCCCGCTTGCTCCGCTAATTGCTACAATATAAGGCAACATAGATTTTTAAAATTATATTTTAAAAGTTTGTTTTCCTGCTTTTTAATTGATATTAAAAAAGGAATTTATAGTAAATTTATGCAATTTTCATAAAAAATGTTTAAAAATCTAATAAGATATAATTCTCTCGATCTCATATTCAATGTATGGCTGACTATTATAGGACTTCTGCTTATGATTCTTGCGATTAATTGGCATATAAAAACCGCATTTGCTTATAGCTTCCTTGCCTTAACTCTTAGTATTAACGGTATATTCATTTTTTTAAAGGAAACTAAAAATTTAGATAAAATTTTATTAAAAAAAGAAAATTTATTAGTCTGCTGGGAATATGATTTTGACACATGGTGGAAATATTGTTTAGCCCCTAAATCCAATTTAAAAATTATGCTGGCCCTTCTTTTTTTATTCTTAATCATTATTAACTATATAAATTATATAATCAATCCTCCAAAAAACATTGCGGTCTTAAATCTTACGCTCTTAATAATATTATTAACTTTCATAATAATTATTCTAATTTATTTTAAGTACGGCCAAGATAAATATATTTCAGAAAAAGAAGCTTATATTACGCCTTTTGGAGTTTACTATACTAATGGCGACTATACAGCATTTGATTTTAAATTCTTAAATTCAAAAAATAAAATAGAAAAAGTAGCTTTACAGGTTGGAACACCGTCTTTCTTAATATTTAAAGGCGAAAAAAATAATGTTAAGCTGGCGGTTCCGGAAGGGGAAGAAAGGACAACCGATAAAATTGTAGCTTATTTTAAAAATCAGCCTATCCCTTCGGATTAAAGAATAAAAACATTTCATTTTGTTTGACAAGAAAACTTAAATATGTTTTAATTTTAAGCCAGATGAGAAAAATTAAACTATTTTTTTTAATTTTAATATTTTTTTCTTCTTTAGGATCTTCTTTTTCCTTTGAGTTAAAAACCAAAGAAATTAAATATTTTGTTTTAAAATGGGAAGGGAATCCTTTTGGCTGGTGGCAATATTCTATCCCTAAAAAAATGCGTCTGGCTAAAGAAGAATTTTACCAGATTAAATCCGTGGGACGCTTAAAAATTGGAATGGGGGAAGCGGAAGATTTAAGTTATGCATCAGAAACAGTTATAAACGCTAAAAATTTCCTTCCTTCTTTTTTTTCTGCTCTTCAAAAAAATAAAGCTCAAGAACTTAAGATTCAAATTCTTTTTTCTGAATCTTTAGGAGTTCAAAAAAATATTCGGGATAAAAATTTACAGACTTTTTTTAATACTTTTAATTCCCCCCATTATCTTTTTATTAATAATCTCTGGGGAAAAATTGACACATTTTTGGAAAACTGGTTTATTTACTCTCAATTAATTAAAGAAAAAATAAACGAAATTTATATTTATGATCCAATTTCCAGAGAATCCGCAAAAATTAATTTTAATTTTTTAAAAAAAGAAAATTTAGAAATAAATAATAAAAAATATTCCTGCTTGGTTTACGCGCTTTCTGCCGCTAAACCTTTAAGTTTAATTTATTTAGAAGAAAAATCTTTTGATTTAATTAAAGTGGAAGAAATTAACGGGGGAATTTCTTTTGAATTATCCGCTCCTTCCATTAAAGAAGAAATAAAAAAAAGTTCCGGCTTGAATCTCTGGGAAAAAAGAGTTGCGGTCTGCAATTACCTTCTTCCCTATCCTAAAAATTTGGATTATCTTAAAATTCAAATTGAATTAAATTTAAAACCGCCCGGATCATTAAACCATCAAATTTTAGGATTTTCGCAAAATTTTAGCGGGGAAATAAAAGATAATCATATTAAAGGAACAATGGAAATCAAAACTCAAAATCCTTCATTTGTTCCTTTTTCTTTTCCCATTAAAGAAGATTTTAAAAATTTTGACAATTATTTAAAAAGCCAATTTAAAATTGAATCTGATAATTCTGAAATCAAAACAAAAGCTCAAAATATTACATGGAAAAGTACAGATGCTAAATCTGCGGTAAATAAATTAATTAAATGGATTAAAGAAGAAATCAAAATTAACCAAACTCTTCCTTCCGCTAAATTAACCCTGGAAAATAAAATTGGAAATAGCGAAGGTATAGCTTATTTAATGACAGCTTTTTGCCGCTCTTTGGGAATTCCGGCAAAAACAGCGGGGGGATTAATTTATGCCAATGGATTATTCATACCCCATTACTGGCTGGAAGTTTATATTAGTAAAGAGGGCTGGACAGCGGTTGATCCCGCTTATGAAGAAATAGGAAAGTTAAGCGCCCTGCATATTTATCTTTGGGAAGAAGGCGATTTAAGCGGCCCAAAAATTAAAGTTTTAGATTATGCCCCCAGACTGGCTGAAACATTGCCTTATCTTAAAAAAGAATTAAGCTGGAAAATAGGCGAAGAAAGAATTTATCAAATAAAAAATAAAGGAGAAATTATTGGAAAAGAAAAAATAAAATTAAAAGAAATTACTTTCTTAAAAGAAGAGGAATCTTATCTCTTAGAAAGCGAATTAAATTTAAAAACTTCTGATAATACTCTTTATCAAGCTCAAATGAAATTTTATCTTACTCCTGAAGGCTTACCGCTTAATTTTAAGATAAAAAATTTATTTTTAGGAAAAGAAAGCCATGAAGAATATAATTTCCAGAAAAATGAAGTTAATTTAATAAAAAATCAAAATGAATTTACTTTACCTGTGCCAAGAGGAGTTTATCTTTATGAAAAAAACTTTCCTTCTGCTTTAGCTTTAATTTTGGGACAAATTCCTGAAATTCAAATGGGGAAAAAATACAATTTATCTATTTTTATTCCCGAAACTCGGGAAATTAAAAATCTAGAAATTAATCTTAAAGAACCGGAAAAAATAAAAATTAATCAAAAAGAATATCAAGCCTTATCGGGAGAATTTAATTTAAATAATCAAAATATAATTTTCTGGATAACTAAAGAGGGAAAACTCTTAAAAACTGATTCGGATGAAATAGAAATAGAATATCTGGAAAATTAGCCCCGAATAATCAAATAATGCAGTTGATTTTTAAAAATCAACTGCATTAAAATATAAACCCTGCTAAAGTTCCTTACTTCCCGCCTATGGCTTTAATAGCGTCTTGCTTATTTTCAAGAGCTTCCTTAAAATTTGGATCAATCTTTACTGCCTCATCAAAACATTTAAGAGCTTCTTTATATCTTTTAAGCTGCATTAAAGCTAATCCTTTATTATTCCAGCAATTACTGTCTTTTGGATCTATTTCCAGAGCTTTATCATAATACTTAAGCGCTTCATCATATCTCTTAAGCTGGCTTAATTCCCATCCTTTATTCTCCCATGCGGTGGAATATTTTGGGTCAACCTGAACTGTCTTATCATAAGCCTGCATAGCTTCCTCATGCTTGCCAAGTTCGCCTAAAGAATAACCCTTCTGAAATAAAGCATTGCTGTCTTTTGGGTTAATTTCCAAAGTTTTGTCAAAACATACAATCGCTTCTTCATATTTCTTAAGTTTCTTTAAAGCAATTCCCTTATAATACCAGGCGTCGGCATCCGTTGGTTTAAACTCCAGGGCTTTATTGAAACATACAATCGCTTCTTCGTATCTCTTAAGCAAATATAAAGATCTTCCCTTATTATTCCATGCATAAACATTATCCGGATTAATTTCCAGGGATTTGTCAAAACTTACAATCGCTTCTTCATATCTCTTAAGCTGATTTAATGCCCATCCTTTATTCCGCCATGCGCCGGAATCTTTAGGGTTAATCTGAATAACCTTATCGTAAGATTGAACGGCTTCCTCATACTTCTTAAGCTCTCCCAAGGAATATCCTTTATAATACCAGGCGTCAATATCTTTTGGATTAATTTCCAGGGCTTTGTCAAAACTTATAATCGCTTCTTCGTATCTCTTAAGATCCTTTAAGGCAGTCCCTTTAAAATACCATGAATCAGCATCTCTTGAATTAATCTCCAGGGCTTTATCAAAACTTAAAACAGCTTCCTCGTATCTTTTAAGCTGACCTAAGGAATATCCTTTATAATACCAGGCATCGATATCTTTTGAATTAATCTCAACAGCTTTATTAAAACATGTAATAGCTTCTTCATATCTCTTAAGATCCTTTAAGGTAAGTCCTTTATAATACCAGGCGTCCCCATCTGCTGGTTTAAATTCCAGAGCTTTATTAAAACATACAATCGCTTCTTCGTATCTCTTAAGCAAATATAAAGACCTTCCCTTATTATTCCATGCATAAACATTATCCGGATTAATTTCCAGGGATTTGTCAAAACATACAATCGCTTCTTCGTATCTCTTAAGCTGATTTAATGCCCATCCTTTATTCCGCCAGGCGCCGGAATCTTTAGGGTCAATTTGAAGAGCTTTATCATAAGATTGAACAGCTTCCTCATATCTCTTAAGCTGACCTAAAGCTAATCCTTTATTAAACCAGGCATCTCGAGTAGAAGGATTGATCTGGATTGCTTTGTCAAAATACCAAACGGCTTCCTCATATTTTCCCTGCTTATAAGAATTAAGCCCCTTATCAAACCATTCCTCCATAGTTTGTGATTTTGCGGGCAGTAAATTTACAAATAAAATCAAGATAATTGCCGTAAATATAATTCTTTTTTTAAGATTCATAATTTAAACACCTCGCTTGTTAATATATTTTACATTTTATATTTCTTGATATTTCGTTTCGCAAAAATAAAAATCCTTCTTATTAGGAAATAAATTAATCATAAAAAACTATCATTTAAAAACCTGCTAAATCTTATAATTTACTTTTAATGAACTAGATTTAATAAATATTTAACAATATTTTTACATTTTTTTAACACATTGCCGGATAAAGTATGTTATAATAAAAATAAAAGAGATGAAAAATGGCTTTTTTAAATAAAAGAGAATCTGAAGAAATTAAAGATATTGCCAAAATAAGTTCTAAACCTGCGTTTTTTAATCAGGACATGGATTCGGTTTCTATTGGAGATTCAAAAGAAATTAATCCTCAAAGAGGGATTTCAAAACTTTCTAATTTGCAAGGCAGCTTAAATAAATTTAATTATTGGGATAATTTAGAAGATAAAATTTCACTTTCTTTAGACGCTAAAGCGCTATTAGAGGAAGAACAAAAACATAAAACTAATATTATATAAATAATCTTTTAAGAGGTGTTAAGTAATGCCTGATGATAAAAGAAAAAGAGAAGCCCAGGAAATTCAAGATATTACTCAACTTAGAAAGAAACCTAATTTTCAAGTAAGAAAGGGAATTGACAGTGTTTCGGTAGGCGCTCCTTCAGAAACCGCTCAACAAGCTCCAGCCAGTCAAGCTATTAATTATATTAAATCTCCTTGGCAGCAAGATAATGTAAGAGTAAGCTTAGAAGGTCAAATTAATATGGCGGCTTCCCGCGGCAGGATAGATAATACCGTAAATTTAGTTTATATTAATAATCGCCGGGGAATGAAACTTACCAGCGGCAATACTTTAGGACAAAAATATTTAAAAATTAATCAAGCTGAATGTTATTATTTAGCTTATAAAGAATAGAAATTTTCCATTTATTAAGAAATAATTAAACTTTCCCTAGAAATTAAGTCATTTAGAATATTTTTAAATGGCTTAATTTTTTTATTTTTTATACTAAATATAGTATTTTTTGCATTTTTAATACTATATTTAGTTGACATAAAAAATTAAATATGTTAAAATGGGTTCATATTATTTTTAAAATTTTTAAATTTAGAAAGCGGGTGAAAGAGTGAGCGGCTGGCAGGAATTAAATTTAAAAGATGAAAAAATAATTCAAAAAATTGGAGAAAAATATAAAAAAGATAAAATTAATTTAAATAATACCGCTAAAAAAATAATTGAAAAACGTTATTTAAAAAAAGATCAAAATGGCGCGCCTTACGAAACTCCTGAAGATATGTTCTGGAGAATAGCTTATAATATTGCCTCGGCTGATTTAATTTATGACCCTTGGGCTAATGTAGAAGATAAAGCTCTCCAATTTTATCAAATGATGACTAATTTTGAATTTCTTCCCAATTCTCCAACTTTAATGAATGCTGGAAGAGAATTACAGCAGCTCTCAGCTTGTTTTGTTTTGCCGGTAGAAGATTCAATGGATTCTATTTTTGAAGCGGTTAAAAGTACAGCTTTGATTCATAAAAGCGGCGGCGGAACAGGATTTTCTTTCAGCAGTCTGCGCCCTAAAAATGACCGGGTAGCTTCTACGGGAGGGGTCGCCAGCGGCCCTTTATCTTTTATGCAGGTCTTTAATGCCGCTACCGATGTGGTAAAACAAGGAGGCACTCGGCGGGGAGCTAATATGGCTATTTTAAATGTTGACCATCCTGATATTTTAGAATTTATCACCGCTAAACGAGATCTTAAACAACTTAATAATTTTAATTTATCGGTAGGAATTACTGAAGAATTTATGCGAAAAGTAATAAGCGGAGAAGATTACTCCTTAATCAATCCAAATACTAAACAAGCCTCGG
>JACPDS010000084.1 GCA_016183885.1 Armatimonadota bacterium | reverse complement strand
GAAGAAATTGCAAAAAAATTAGATGCTAAATTTTTAAGAACTTCTTTATCTTTTATTAGCGTAGCCCTTATTTATTTTATTTTTCATGAAATAAATCTGTTTGCTCGTTTTAATTTAAGGATAATTTTAGCTTTTAGTTTGGCCAGTTTAATTTATATATTCATAAAAAAAAGAATGCTTAAAGAAGATTATAAGGTTAGTTTATTTGTTATGGCTCCCCTTGGCTTTTTATTGACAATTTTATTTAAGGTAAATTTCATAGGCTTCATTATCTTACTTTTTCCATTAACTATAATTTATTTTTCCTTAAGAAATTATAATGATCTTTTAGAAGAAGTGCGCGGGACTTTAAAAAATTTAGCTATCTTAGTAGATAAAAAAGAGCCAATGGCGCTTCATCATTCTACGCGCGTAGCTCTTTTTTCCCAAAAAACCGCTGAAGAACTTTTATTAAGCAAAGAAGAGATAGAAAGTATTTATAATGCCGCCTTAATTCATGATTTAGGGAAAATCAGCATTGATGATGATACTTTGGCAAAAAGCGCTCCCTTAACTTTTGATGAGTATGAAAGAATTAAAAAACATCCTCTTACCGGGGCAAGAATTGCTTCAGCTTTAAATTTATATAAAGACGAAGCTTTAATTGTTAAATATCATCATGAAAAATATGACGGAAGCGGTTATCCTGAAAAATTAAAAGGAGAAGCAATCCCAATCGGTTCAAGAATTATAGCTGTGGCTGAAACTTTTGAAACTTTAATTTCTCCGCGCTCATATAAAAAAGTTTCCACTCACAAGGAAGCTTTAGAGATAATTAAAAATGAATCAGGAAAACATTTTGACCCTAAAATAGTAGCGGCTTTTTTAAGAGTATATGAAAAAGGCTTAATAAAATAATAAAAAGGAGGTGTAAAATGAATTATCTGGAAAAAATTGCTTATAATGTTTATAATCAATTGCCGTCCAGTTCCCGTACCGCAAAAACTGCTAAAAAAAATTTAAAAAATAAAAAAAATAATCATGAACCTAAAGTAAGGGAAACTGGTGGAGGATTGGTAGGAGAATACGGAGCGGATAAAATTAAATTTACTAATGATAATCAACATTTAACTTAATTAAAGTTAACTTTAATTTTACTTTTTAAGCCTTTAACTATTTTAGACTTTAGCACTATTTATGCTCATTATTGGCTGGATGATATAATTATTTATGCGGTAATATTTATCTATGGAGCTAAAATAGCTGTAATCGTTGTAGCTTTAAGTTTTACTATTTTCGAACTTTACCGCCTGCTTAAAGCTAAAATTATTAAAGGCAAACTTGATTTTACTTGGGCATTGCCTAATTTTTCCCGCCCCAGTCGTTTTATTTTAATTACCGCCTTATCCGGCATAACTTATGAATTTATTAATCAAAATACTCTTTTATTTTCCGAACCAAGAAATATTATCGCTATTTTTACCTGTGCTATTGTTAGGTTCTTTTTAGAAAGTTTTGAATTATCTTTCAGCACCCACTTTATATATAAACAATCTATTTTAACTATTTGGAGAAAATATTTTCTTACTATCTTTATTCAACTTTTAATGATGACGCCGCTTGGGGCAATTTTAGCTTTGCTTTATCAAAATGAATCCTGGGCAATTATTTTAATCACCGCCCCTACGATTGCCTTATATTATTCTTTATATTCTTATCAAAAAACTATTGATGAGGTGGAAAAAACTTTTGAAGCTTTAGCCCATATTATTGACGAAAAAGATCATTATACTTCCGGACATTCAGAGAGAGTGGCTAAATTTGGCAAGGTGATTGCCTTAGAATTAAATTTAGGCGATATAAGAGCTCAAGAAATTGAAAAAGCCGGGAGAATTCATGATTTAGGGAAAATTAATATTCCCGATAAAATCTTGCAGAAAAAGGGAGCGCTTAATCCGGAAGAAACTTTATTAATTCAAACTCATCCTTCTTTAATTTTACAACTTTTTTATAAATACGATCGTTTAAAAAAATATCTGCCGGTTAAAATGGCTTCATTACATCATGAAAGATACGATGGACTGGGCTATCCTTATGGTCTTAGAGAAAAAGAAATTCCTCTTGGAGCGCGGATTTTAGCCGTAGCGGATACTTTTGACGCTTTAACATCCGATCGTCCTTATCGCAAACGTCTTTCAGAAGAAGAAGCCCTGCAGGAAATCAAAAAAAATCAAGGCACTCAATTTGATCCTTTAATAGTAGAAGCTATTTTAAAAGCTCATCAAAAAGGAATAGTTAAAAGCATTATGTTAAAGTGGCATGTAAAAGAAAAAGCTTATTTTAAAAAACAAAAATCTCAAGAAATTTTTGAAAAATTAAAGAATTCTATAGAAAAATAAATTTATACAGCTTTTAATTTTAAATTTTAAAAGTGTCTTTTATCATATTAACTACCCTGGCTTATATTTTAGGAATTATTCTAGCTCATTTTTTTATTATCTCTTATAAAATAATCTTTTTTATTTTATTATTCATAATTATTTTAAGCATATCGGGAATAATTTTCTCATGGAAACGTAATTTTATTTTAATTTTATTAGGCTTCATGCTTTGCGGGATTCTCATTTTTAACTTAAATTTATTAAAAATCTCTTTTGATCCGTTAAAATTTTTTACGGGAAAATTAGCAATTTTAAACGGACAAATTATTGATTTTCCTCAAAAAAAGGAAGAACAAACAAGTTTTATTTTAAAAATTAATAAAATAAATGAACAGCCCCAAAACAGCTTAATCAAAGTTTTTTTAACATCTAAAGAGCAGTTAAACTTTTCTTACGGCGATTTAATTAGTTTAAAAGGAATTCTTGAGGATATTCCTCCCCCAAAATTTCCAGGCGATTTTAATTATAAAAAATATTTAAACTATCAGGGAATTAAACAAATTATTTATCT
>JACPDS010000083.1:8601-11116 GCA_016183885.1 Armatimonadota bacterium | reverse complement strand
AGTTTTATCTAATAAATTTAAACTTATTCCCAAATAATAATGAGCTAAATCAAAATTTGGATTTAAATCAACTAAATTTAAAAAAATTTCTTCAGCTTTTTCTAATTTTCCTAAAATTAAAAACACAAAAGCTCCGTAAAACATTCCAATAGTATCTTTAGGAGTAAGTTTTCCCAAATATTTATCCCAAATGCCAACTGCTTCTTTAATTATATAAGTTCTCTGATGATAATTAATAGCTTTTATATCTAAATCCCCGTCAAAATCAACTATTTTTTGCCACTTTTGAACAGCTAATTCAAAAGCTTGAGATTTAGTATAAATTAATCCTAAATTAAAATAAGCTAAAGATAAGTATGGATTAATTGAAAGAGCTTTTTCATATTCTTTAACGGCGGTCTGCAAATCTCCTATCCCTTCATAAGCTAAAGCTAATTGATAGTGTAAATTAGCGTTATTAGGATCTTGTGCTAAAGCTCTCTCCAATTCTTTGATTAATTCACTTTTCATTTTTTAAAGATTTCTTGTTAAAATACTTTTCCCCTTTTATATTATTAAGGGAGTAATTTTAAAGGGAAGATCAAATAGAATTTAGAATTAAATTTAAATGGAGCTTTTAATTGCTACTTCCAATAAACATAAATTAAACGAAATTAAAAGCATTTTAAAAAATTTACCTTTAAAACTACTTTCTTTAAAAGACTTTCCAAAATTACCAAAAATTTCTGAAGACCAAGAAAATTATCAAAAAAATGCTTTAAAAAAAGCCCTGGAAATTTCTAAAATCACTAAAATTCCTACTTTAGCCGATGATTCAGGATTAGAAATAAAAGCCTTGAGTGGTCATCCGGGCATATATTCTGCGCGTTTTTTGGGGAATATTTCTTTTTTTAAAAAAAATACGGCCATTTTAAAGTTATTGAAGAATACTCCTATGAAAAAAAGGGGGGCGGCTTTTATCTGCGCAGCTGCTTTGGCATCTCCCGGAGGAAAAATCTGGACTGCCGCAGGAATTTGCAAAGGAATAATTGCCAAGACAAAACGAGGAAAATTTGGTTTTGGCTATGATCCTATTTTTTTTATTCCTAAATTAAATTTAACTATGGCAGAACTTCCTCCAGAGATTAAAAACAAAATTAGTCATCGGGCAAAAGCGTTAAAAAAAATTAAACCTATTTTAAAAAAATTATTAAAAAATGAGATTTTATTTAAAGAAAAAACTGGGCCAGCATTTTCTTAAAGATAAAAATATCCTTTCAAAAATTATAAAAGAAGCTCAAATTACACCCGAAGATTTAGTTTTAGAAATTGGCGCGGGCTCGGGAATATTAACTAAAGAATTAACGGCATCTGGAGCTGCTATTTTAGCCGTGGAAATTGACCAAAATTTTAAAAAAGATCTGGAAAGCTTAACTTTAAATTATCCAAACCTTAAACTTATCTGGGGGAATATTTTAAAAATTAATTATTTAGAATATTTAAATGCATATTCCGGAAAATGGAAAATCTTAGGAAATCTGCCTTATTATATTTCTACTCCAATCTTAATTTCTTTAACAAAAATTAAAAAAGAATTAATTAATTTTATTCTTTTTACCTTGCAAAAAGAAGTGGCTGAGAGAATTTGCGCGGAATCTGGAAATAAAAAATATGGCTCTCTTACTTTAATAATGAATTATTATTTTAAAAGTCAACTTCTTTTTATTATTCCAAAAGAAGCTTTCTTCCCAAAACCAAAAGTAGATTCTGCTTTAGTGAAACTAACTCCTCGAGATATTTTTTTAAATGTGGGAAACGAAGAATTATTTTTTAAAATCATCCGCGCTTCATTTCAAAAAAGACGCAAAACTTTGTTGAATGCTTTAAAAAACGCTGAATTTTTAAATTCGCTAAAACTAAAAGACTTATTTAAACAAAGCGAAATTGACCCTCAAAGAAGAGCGGAAACTTTAAGTTTAGAAGAATTTGCGCGAATCTCTCAGATTGCTTCCAAATTTTATTAATAAAGGTAATTTATTAAATAGGAAGAAATTATGGATTTAATTATGGAAACTCTGATGAATTTTTTATTAAATATTGTGGTAAAAATTATCTCTGATTTAGGCTATTTAGGGGTAATGTTTGCTAGTTTAATTGAAAGCGCCTGCATTCCGCTTCCCAGCGAAATTATCTTCCCTTTTTCGGGATATTTAATTTATTTAGGAAAATTTACTTTTTGGGGAGTAATGTTTTACGGCATGCTTGGACAAATATTGGGATCGGTAATTACTTATTGGATTGGCAGTCTCGGGGCATTGCCTGTCTTAGAAAAATATGGAAAATATCTTTTAATTAAAAAAGAAGATATTATAAAAGCCCAAAAGTGGTTTTCAAAATATGGAGAAGGAGCGGTTTTTTGGGGAAGAATGATGCCGGTAATTCGCACTTTTATTAGTTTGCCGGCTGGAATAGCTAAAATGAATTTTTGGAAATTTCTAATTTATACCTTAATTGGTTGTATCCCCTGGCTTTATTT
>JACPDS010000083.1:0-8564 GCA_016183885.1 Armatimonadota bacterium | reverse complement strand
AGAAAAAGTTTATGCAAGTTTAGAAGAAGCGTTAAAAAAAGAATGGTTGGTTGCAAATAATTCAGGGGGTTATTCTTCATCTACAATTATAAATACCAATACCCGCACTTATCATGGTTTATTAATCGCTAAAATTAAAGAAGGTCGTTTCTTATATCTCTCTAAAATCGATGAAGAAATTGAAATTGGAGAAAAAACTTATCATTTAGGAACTAATCAATATCAAAATAATACTATTTATCCTCAAGGATACCAATATCTTAAAGAATTTTATCTTGAAGATGGCATCCCTACATTTATTTATAGCGCGGGGCAATTTATTTTAGAAAAGAAAATCTGGATGGAATATCTTAATAATACCACTTATATCAGATATCTTCTCCATCCCCCAAACCTGCCTTTAAATTTAAAACTTGTTCCTTTAATTACTTTTCGCAGCCATCACGATGTTTTTCGCGGTTCACCTGATTTGCATTTTGAAACCAGTATAATCAAAGGAGGTTTAAAAATAAAACCTCATATAGATATACCCCCTTTAATTATTACTTCTATGCCGGATGCTAATTTTTATCCCACAGGAATATGGTATTGGAATTTTACTTATTTTCAGGAACAAGAAAGAGGATTAAATTTTAAAGAAGATTTATATTCTCCTGGAATTTTTTACCTTACTTTGGAGCCTGGAAATCCGCTTACAATTACAGCCTCTCTGGAAGAAACTAAAATTAATTCTTCGGAAGCTCACGAAGATGAAATTAGACGCAAAAAAGAAATCATTGGCAAAAATCATTTTTATTTTGAGAATTTTCCTGAAAAAAATTTAATTAATCAATTATTCTTGTCCGGCAATCAATTTATTATTAAAGATCTTGAAAAACAAAAAGTTTCCATTATTGCCGGGTATCCGTGGTTTTATGAATGGGGCAGAGATACTTTTATCAGTTTGCCGGGTTTAACTTTGGCAACCGGCCATTTCAATGAAGCTAAAAATATTTTTATTTACTTCCTTAAATTTCTTAAACAAGGATTGATACCCAATATAATTTTAGAAAATGAAAAAATTATAATTCATAACAGCGCCGATGCTTCTTTATGGCTATTTTGGGCATTAGATTATTATTTAAAATTTACAAAAGATTATTTATTTCTTGAAAGTATATATACAGAACTTATTAAAATTATCGAGTGGTATGTAAAAGGAACTTATTTTAATATTAAATTAGATCCAAAAGACGGACTTTTATATTGCGGCGAACAAGGAATTCAACTAACCTGGATGGATGCTAAAATTGAAGATTGGGTAGTTACTCCCAGAACAGGTAAACCTGTAGAAGTAAATGCTCTCTGGTATAATGCTTTAAATTTTATGGAGAATTGGTCAACGATTCTAAATAAAAAAAATAAAAATTTTTCTTATTTAGAATTGATAGATCTGATTAAAAAAAATTTTATTCTATCTTTTTGGCATGAAAAAGGCCAATATCTTTATGATGTAATTGATACCGAAGCTGAAAATGATTTTAGCCTTAGACCAAATCAAATATTCGCCATAAGTCTGCCCTATTCTCTTTTGCCTCTGGAATTAGAAAAAAAAATAATTCATATAATAGAAGAAAAATTACTTACTCCCTTTGGATTACGCACCTTATCTCCTGATGACCCTAAATATATTGGCAAATATGAAGGAGGGGTAAATAATCGAGATTTAGCTTATCATCAAGGAACTGTATGGGCTTGGTTAATTGGAGCTTTTTGCGAAGCTCATTATAAAATTTATAAAGATAAAGAAAAAATAATTGAGATATTAAAACCTATTTTAAATCATTTAAAAGAAGAAGGCGCGATAGGAAGTATTAGTGAAATATTTGACGGAGATTATCCTCATTGTCTTAGAGGATGTATTTCTCAAGCGTGGAGTGTAGCAGAAATTTTAAGAATTTTTCATTTAATTTCTTCTAATTAAGATTATAATCCCAACTTCAAGGATAATGGTATAAACTATTCCAGTCCACAATCACAACATATTTCTTATTTAGCGAATGCTTTTCTATAAAGGATTGAAAATAAAAATGTCCCTCCGCAAAAAGCAATGATTAAAGATGAAGAAGGTAAATCCCAGACAAAAGAAAAAATAAGACCAAGCCAGGTTACTGCTTCCGCAACAATAAATGATATGCCAATACTCAGCTTTATTGAATTTGCTATATTCAATGCAAACATAGCCGGAACCAACAAAAATGTAAACACCAGCAAAACTCCGGTAATATGGATTGAAACTGCCACAACGGCGCCCAGGGTCAGATAAAAAAGAAAATTCCAAAAACTTACTTTCATTCCCAATGCTTCCGCCATTTCAGAATCATAGGCAGAAAAAAGAAATTCTTTATAAAACATAACATGAATTATTCCCACAGGTATTAATACCGCTATCAGCTCAAAAATATTTTTATTCGAAATGCTCAGGATGTTTCCAAATATAAGGTTCAGCATATCTGCTTCACCATGGGCTGATTTTGCAAGAAATAGTATCGCCAGCGCGGAAGCCAGAGCATATGAAAGTCCTATGACAGATTCCCGGGGCAGTCTCTTCTCTATGTTCTGACGGGAAAAAATATAGACTCCGATAAAAGCAAATATAAATGAGAAAAACAATGGATTTTTTCCAAAAAAAACAGCCACGGCTACGCCTAAAGAAGAAAAAGATGCCAGCGCAATTGAGACAAAAATTATCCTCCTTAAGACAACAAAAACGCCCAGATAAGAGCAAAACAAAGCTACAAGACTTCCTGCTGTAAGAGCTGTTTTCATAAAGAATTGAGAAAAAAAGTTATTCTTCTGTTAATATCTTTGAGGAATCTCCTATTAAAAATTTTTCATTAATTAAAGCAATCCGGCTTGCATAATTGGCCACAAGATTTATAATGTGAGTTACCATTACTATGGTAATTCCTTCTAAATTAAGCAAATTTATTATTTCCATGATATTTTTTTCTACCTTAATATCCATGCCGTTAGTCGGCTCATCTAAAAGCAGAATATCCGGTTCTCCAGCCAGGGCCCGAGCAATCAAAGTCCTTTGTTTCTGCCCTCCGGAAAGATTTTTATATAGTTTATTCGCTATATCGGTTATCCCGAGCTTTTCTATAACTTCGGCTGCTTTTTCTTTATCTTTTTTGCCGGATCTTTTTAGGGGCCCCAGAAGGGGATATCGGCTCATCATAATTATTTCCCGCGGTGTAAGAGGATAAAGTTCATCCATCATCTCCCTTTGGGGGACATAACCAAACCTTAATGAACCCCCTCTGCAGCAAATTTCACCTCTGAGCGGTTTGAGAATGCCCAATATCGCTTTAAGAAGCGTGGTTTTCCCTGAGCCGTTAGGACCGACTATACCCAAAAAATCTCCCTTAAATATACCAAATGATATTCCCTGAAGAACCGGAATTTTCGAATATCCAAGCGCTACATCACTGAACTTTAATAATTCTTCCATAATTTTACCCCTATTCTACAGCTTTCTTTAGATTGTTTATAATATAGTCAAAAAATGAAAAATAACTATCTTCTCCAGGGAAAGCATCAACCATATTTGGCAGCTTCAATACTTTTACTTTGGTCTTTGAAGCAATAAGGTTTGGAATACTATCATCAAAATACGGCTCCATTATAATAACTTTTACATTATTTGAATTAATTATTTGTATAACTTTTGCCACCTGAGCGGGAGATGGAGGTATCCCCGGTTTTGGTTCGATTTGCCCTACTATATTTATACCAAATCTTTTGGCAAAATATTCCCAGGACTTATGATATGTTATGACTTTCAAACCTTTTAAGGCTGCGGCCTCCCTGCTCCATCTTGAATAATTCCTGTCAATCTCGCTTAAAAATTTGTCAAGATTCTTTTTGAGGGAATATCAAGCGCATTTATCTCTTCCGAGCAGTCCACATATCCCGGCATACCAAGAGTAATCTCTGAATTTCTTGAACCCTCTATTAAATCTCTTGCCCAGACTTCGAGATCGAGTCCCATCAAAATAAAAAAATTTGCCTTAGACAGCTTAAGCATGAAGCTTGGCTTTAAATCAACTTGGTGGGGATCCTGGTATCCCTTTGCCAGAGAAAAAACAGATACTTTATCTCCCCCAACTTGTTTTGTTATATATGCAAGGTCAGGGATTGAAGTAACTACCTGTATATCCGCAAAAGCTGGATAAACAAAAAAACCAATTAAAGCAATTATTATAGAAAACTTAATAATCTTCATTATTTTATTCCTCCTTAATTCTTTATTAATTAAAACTTATGAGCTCCGTGAGGGCCAAGAATATAAACCATGCGGAACCACCATTGTGGAATAAAATTCCTGAAAGGATCCTGTATTTGAGAATACTGCAATTCATATCTCATAAACTCTGTAGGATAATAATTGGTAAATAAGCTTGCGCCGGTTTCATATGCTTTATTATTGTTAGGAAATTCAGAATAATCGTATCTGCCTCCAATATAAAAATTTCTGTTCAGTTGATACTGCGCAATAGAATAATATCCGTGAGAGATAGAACTGTCTAGGGATGCTTCTCTTACAGATCTTAAATACTCTGTACGCCACAGAAAAGATTTATATAGCGATTCTTTCAAGGGCTTCCACCTGAGAATAAAATCTCCGCCCATAATCTTGGTAAGAAAAGAACCTCCTGTATCATTAAAACCAGAAAGATAAGATATGCCAAGACTAATATTGGCGTCATCGCTTATATCCCAATAATTATTCCATCTGGCAAGATAAAGAGGCCTTGCGCTATTGCCTCCAGAAAAAGAAAGATTATTTTCTTCATTTCCTGCTTGCAATATAAGCTCAGAAGAAAAAGAAAACGGAAGAAGGGTTGAAAGGCTGACACCTGTTGTAGAAATACCCTCTGTTCCCAAAAAATTCTGTGTCATTAATGGAAAATCAGCGGTCTCAAGAGTATGAGAATGCATGGTATTTGCCTTGCCAAATTCCATTTTAAATTTTCCTATTTTGCCTTGAATATTAAAGGGTAATTTAAATAAAGTAGCATATGCTTCTTCTATCTCGAATTTATGCTCGCGCTCAGCCTGGTCCCTGCTAAAGCTGAGAAAAATATCAGCTCTGGAAAATGGATCTATATAGCTCTGGAGAGCAAGCTCCACTTCCTTCATATTAAAAGGATTCCCTCCGTCTCTAACTTTATCATGATTAATAAGCCAGTTAAAATCTCCAACTACAGAAGTTTCCGGATTAAAAATTGTACGGGAGGCGGCTGCCTTAATCACTGGAGAAGCCGGCTCAGGAGTTGCCGGCGTTTCCATCTGAACTTTCTGTTCTTCTTCCTGCTTCTTTTTTTCTTCCTGTTCTTTCAGCTTTTGCTCAAGTTCCTCAACTCGTTTTTTCAACTTTTCAATTTCAGACTTCAAATCTTCCGTTTTACTTTCAACTTTTATTGAATTACCTGCGCTATGCCCAGCTTTTACTTTTTCATTCTTTTTAACAGAAGTTGAAGGAGTTGTCAGAAATTTTTGATCTATAAATTGGGCATAGGTAATGCCGTGACAAAGGAAAATAAAATGAAATAAAAAACACAATAAAATTAAAATAATAAATCTATGCATAAACAGACCATCCTTCTATAAATCTTAAAGCAGATTAATTAAGATAAGGAAGGCGGCCCGCGCGCCGGATGTTCGCTTAACACAATAAATGAAGGATTAAGCAAAAAATAGATGAAAAGCTTTTCCGGCGCAGATTCATTAATCAATAAATCGGCATTTGCTGAAAGATAAACGCCGGAAAATTGACTGATTAGGAAACATAGAGGACAAGCTTCCCCGTTTATCGGAATAAACGAACTCTGAAAAATAATTTTACTTGATTTTGCGGAAGTATTTTTTAAAAATTCTGAAAAATGAGAATGTCCGGCCGCAGAAAAAGTGGTTGTAAAAATTATAATAACAAGCAGAAAAGCTATTCCGCGAATAACGGATAAAATTAAAATTTTTTCCGGCACATGCTTCTTCATAATGCATTAAAAATCTAACTATAAAATCACAGAACTAAAAATAGCATTCTTTTGAAAATAAAATATTCCTTCATCATGATTTTTATATTAATCTAAAAAATAGGATTTAATTTATTTCTTTTTCAAATAAATCCCTTATTGGAAAGGCTGTAATTATGCCTTCTTGATCATATTTATTTTTCAATTTTCTTATAAACTCATGTTTAATTAAAGATTGGTCGGAAAATTCTTTGACGCGCAATATAATATTAAAACTTATATTAAAATCTGAAAGGTTATTATAGCGCATAAACGGCTCAAACTCGGGGACGCCGCCTTGAATTTCTCTCATAACTTCTTTTGCCGCCTCAATAGTCACGCTCTCTAACTTATCAAGATCGGTATCATAACTTGCCTTAATTGGGATAAGGACGGATATTTCTCTTTCCGGAAGATGATAATTTGTAATTGCGGCTGAAGCTAACTTAGAATTCGGAATAATAATCAGATTATTCTGAAAAGTTTTAATGATGGTATTTCTCCATGTTATATCCATAACATAACCTTCTTCTCCTGAATTAAGTTTTATATAATCTCCCGGGTTTATTTTTTTTGAAAAAATTATATTAAGCCCGGCAAATAAATTTGAAAGCGTATCTTGAAGAGCTAAGGCTACAGCAAGACCGCCCACTCCTAAAGCGGTAAGTATAGGAGCTATAGAAATGCCAAGCATCTGGAAAATAACAAGCGCGCCTGTAGTAAAAACTATAAATCTGGTTAAATTTACAAATATTGAATTTGAAGGGAAAATATCTTGAACTCTATAAATATAAATTTTAACAAAACCTACCGCGGCTCTCGATATAACAATCGTTGCTAAAAACATAAAAATAATTAATAAAGTTTTTTCTATATTTAACAAGGGTTTTAAATTTACAGGCAGGGTAAATATGGCGCTATAAATTCCCACTATTATAAAGCAAAGGATAGTTATGCCCCGTATAGATCCAATTAAAATATCAGCCCATTCCCATTTTGCCGCTTCCGCAATTTTTTTAAGTTTGATTAAGACAATTTTTTCGAAAATCAAGCCTAAAATATAACCAGAAAGTATTAAAATTAAACTTAAAATAAATGGTTTAAAAATTAAATAGTTAATAAATATCTCTTTAATTGTCATATTTATTGCTTTTTAAGATTATTTTTTCTTCTTAAATATTCTTCCTGATAAGCAAAAGTGCTGTGATTATGGATAGATTCAAAATCTTCACATTCTATTTGAAACCATAGAATTTTTTTATTTTTTCTTAAAACCAAAATGGCATCTCTTAAAATATCTTCAACAAATTTAGCGTTTTGATAAGCTCTTTCAGTAAGGTGCTTTTCATCAGCTCTCTTTAAAAGCGGATAAACGGGAGAACTTCCCTGTTCTTCAAGTAAATTTACTAAATCTTCAATCCATAAAAAACCTTTAGAAAATTCCACTCGAGCATGAATAAAGCCCCGTTGATTATGGGCTCCAAAACGTGAAATAACCTTGCTGCAAGGACAAAGAGCGGTAATCGGAACGGAAACCCCTAAAACAAAGCGATAATTTGATTTATTTAAAAAACCAATAAACTCACAATCATAATCCAAAATGCTTTCACTTTTACTTAAAGGAGCTTGTTTTTTTATAAAATATTTAAATTTTAAATAAATATTAGCTTCTTTAGTAATTAATTTTTCCTTAGTTTCTTTTAATATTCTTTCTAATTCTAAACTGGAGATGCATTTTTTCCGCCATTTATTTAAAATTTCCACAAAACGAGAAAGATGAGTGCCCTTAAAATTTTGAGAAAGATTAACGCTTAAATTAATATTGGCTAAAACTCCTTGAGAACCGCCTTCTTTTTCCAATATATAAAAAGGCAGGTGCAAATCTTTTATGCCCACTCTTTGAATTTCTATATTCCTAAAATCCGGATAGCTTTGAATATCTTCCATAAATATATCAGTTTATTTTTAAAAATTTATGCATTTGAGGAACTATTCTCACTTCTTTTACAAATTTTGTTAAAATATTATAAAATATATTTAACTCTTTAATATTTAATTTTTCTTTACAATCCGGTTGAATAAAAACTAAAATTTCAGGATTAACTTTTTTAATTATTCCGCCCGCTGTTTCTAGTTCCTTTAAACTAAGCTTGGAATTTACCACTATTTTTATAAATAATTCTTTTAAATAAGCCGATGTTAAAAAATCATAATGCTCTTTTAAAAAAGATTCACCGCTTACGGAAGGAAGTTTAATATCCATAGAGATTATATCGATCCAGGGTAAAATCTTCATTAAGTTTTTATAATAAATTCCATTTGTTTCTAAATAAATTTTAATCTTTCTTTTTTTTATTTTAGGTAAAAAATTTTTAAGAAAATCTGCTTGCAGTAAAGGTTCTCCTCCTGTAAGGCTTAAAGAATGATGAGAAATTTTGTTAAAATCTAAAACTATTTTTTCCAACTGAATTAAACTTAAAGGATTTTTAATTTTTTTAAATTTTT
>JACPDS010000082.1:1338-6626 GCA_016183885.1 Armatimonadota bacterium | reverse complement strand
CATACTGGAAAAAATATTAAAATTATGTTAAAATAATAAAAATAATTTTAGAAGGGTTAAATTATGGCTAAATCTATAGATAAATTATCGGAATTTTCGCTTTTAGCTAAAAAAGATTTACCGGCAGCTCAAAAGTCTAAAATAAAAACCGCTTATCCCAATAATAAATTAAAAAGTAAATTAAAAGAAGCGGTAAAAAATTGTTATGATCAAAAAAGCATGACTTATCCCACTTATCCTTATTCTATAAAAAATAAAACCGATCAAGAATTAAAAGAAGCTTTGTTAGAATTAAAATATGCCCAGGCAAATAATCCTAAAGATCTAAAATCCCTACAATATCTTTTAATGCGCTGGATGCCCGCTTTAAAAAATAAATTAAAAATTAATGGAATATTTGATGAAAATACCAAAATTTCTCTAGAATATTTTAAAAAAATTTATAATTTAGGTGAAGATGGAACTAAATTAGAAGAAAAATCCGCTCAAGCTTTTATTGATATACGCAATGGAGACTTTTGGAAAGAACCATTGAAATACCCTAAGACTGAAATAGGAGAAAAAATATCCTAAGATTAAAGAACATTATTTAAAAAATTTAACCAAATTAAAATTAAATTCTTCAAATAATAATTCTACTTTAGTAAAAATGCTTCAAGATTTGCTCTTAAAATGGGTGCCTGATTTTAAAGATAATTTAAAAGTTAACGGAATATATGAAAGAAAAACTCAAGTAGCTTTAGAATATTTTAAAAAACTTTATGGCTTTGGCAAAGACGGCTCAGTTATGGATGCCAAGACTTCTCAAGCCTTAGTGGATTTAAAATTAGATAATTTTAAAGATTATGAATTAATAAATGATAATGCTAAAATTATTTATGATTTAATGAAAAAGACAGGTTTTCCTTATAATTCAAGAAATATTGTCTTAGAAGATGAACAAATTAAAGCTGTGGCGGATTTTGACCCGCATCGTTTGATTTCCTGCCAAACTTATGGAATGGAGATACAAGATAAAATCAATAAATACAGATGGGTGCCGGGAGAAGTATATGAAATGCAAGCCCTCACTGCTAAAAGATTCTTCCAGATGCATAAAGATTTTGAAGAAAATTTTCCGGATTATCACTTAACAATTACCTCTACAACAGAAGGTTCGCATATTGATCCAAATCATCGAGACGGGAAAGCGATTGATTTTATTTATGTAAATGCTAAGGGACACCCTGTAGAAGATATAAAATATAAAGACGGGAAAGAAATTAGCTTATATAATGAAAATTTATATATAAAATACCTTGAACTTATTATATATAGAAATGGGTTTATACCTCTTAATGAATATATTTATAACAGCCCTCATAAAACAGGACCTCATATGCACATTGACTTTAATGACGAAATTAAAAAGAAGAAAAATTAAACTTCTAACTTGAATTTTAAGGCTGCATTGCCTTTAAAACTTTATTTACATAACTTTTAGTTTCTCTAAAAGGCGGAACTCCGCCATATCTTAAAACATTAAGCGGACCGGCATTATAAGCGGCAAGAGCTAATTTTAGATCTTTAAACTGGCTTAAAAGCAATCTTAAATATCTTGCTCCCGCTTTAATATTTTCTTCAGGATTAAAATGATTGCGCGAACCCATTTTATAGGCGGTAGTTGGTAAAAGCTGCATTAATCCCGTTGCTCCCATAGGAGATACAGCGTATGGGTTAAAATTAGATTCCACCTTAATTACCGCTTTGAGCAATAAAGGGTCAAGATGATAAATTGCGNGATAACTTCCCCGGGAAGAAAGACTTTTGCGGATTTTCTTTTTTTTAGGATAAATAATATAGATAGAATTTAATTTTTTAACAGGTTTAAGAATATTTTTGTAATTTCCGCTCCTCTTGAGTTGATTAATTTGGTTATGCGCTTCTAAGAAATAATTTTCAAAATTATTTAAATCATTATAAGAGCCTTCTTTTATTTCTATCCCTAAAATAGGAGAAAATCCCAAGATTATTAAGCTTATAATTATAAAAATTATTTTTTTCATTTTACCTCCATATTTAAAAACAAAAAAACTTCTGGCAAAAACCGAAGTTTTGGATTTTGCCTCTTTCTACACCGACGAGGTTAGCTTTCGGGTTCAGGTTGAAAGAGTTAACCTTACCTTCAAAAAGGATTCACCCCAAGCAGTTTAAAACTGCAGATTGGTTCCCCCGTTTTCTTTTTTTAAAAGAAATTAGGCGTATGTATTTTTAGTTTAAGAATATAATTTAGACTTAATTATATAAAAAAAAGGATTTTTTGTCAAATTTTGCGAAAAAAAGAGGTAAATAGAGGCGGCGTAGCTCAGTGGTAGAGCAGGGGACTCATAAGCCCTTGGCCGTAGGTTCGAGTCCTACCGCCGCCACCAAGAAAAGCCTGCTAAAGTTAATAAAAAACTTTAAACTTATATTACACAAAATATTTTACATTACCCTATTAAAAAAAAATTTGACTTACTACATGATTTAAGATATAATGTAATTGGTCACTTGCCCATGGCAGGAGATGACATCTTTCGCCGTCTGGTTAAACAGGCGGTGATTGTTTTTATATCTTTTTATCGTAACGGCGTAAAAGGTCTTTTTCTTTCCCCAAGCTGACGGTAAATGCAGTAACAAGTATTGTTTTATTCTTAATTTTCTCAAGAATTACAAGATGGTTAAAATTTCTCAACCACAAGTATATCCTTATTTTTTTATTCCCTTCAAGATATTTCCAGCAGTAAATTAAAGGGTCTTTAAAATTTTCGATAATCGGCCTTATCCAATGCAATCTTTTTGCCCTTGGAAAATCTGGTAGTCTGCCGGCTTGACGAGCTTGACGAGTTTCTTTTGAAATTAAATGCCAGAAAGATTCTTCTTTGCCCATTCCATCCGGCAGTATTCTCCTGTCAATAGCAATTTTTTTCCCATCGAAATATAAATTATTTCCCAAAAAATCCTTTTTAAAAATTACATATAAATTTTCAACCGTAATATTCCAATCCCCACTCAAGTTCAGTTCGGGCAATAAGAATGCCGGAAGGGAATTCATTGCAAAATCTTCATGGGAGAAAAAACAAAAATATTAAATTTTTTCTCATATAATGATGTTGAATGGATTAATTTTTTACCGATTTTTGCTTCAATCCGGCTAACTATTTCCCCTTTTGTTTTATTTCCTATCAACCCTTTGTTCTTATAGCAAACAGCGCCGGCAAAGAAATCAGCCAGTTGCAGTAATTCTGATTCATGAGATCGAATTTGTTGGATTTTTTCAATCATCTGCTGTGTAAAATCATGAATATTATTGCAAAGAATATTTTTTAACTCGGTTATTTTATGCTGACTTCTTGTGTCTTTTATATCAAGGTAAATTGAATATCTGCTTATCGGGTCTAAAATTTTACTTAGCAAGGAAAAGTACATTTTATAATAAAACGTATCATGATCGCCCTGATTAAAAAAGCCGTGATTTAATTTTGATTTGTCATCAACAACAAGGCATCGGAAATTAAGCGACGGCGTTTTAAAAAAATAATCAACTAAAGAGCAATAAAACGCGAGTCTGGATTTCGAAACTTTTATCCACTTTAATTCTCCGCGAGCATTATATTGTTGTTTTAACCGTCTGATTTCTTGAGAGATTGCTTTTACTTCCTTGCCAGGACACCATATTGCACCCAAAACCATCACCCGTTGTTGATCTTTTTCCAGATGACAGCTTTCATCGCAATAAATATTATACTCAAGTTGATTAATTTTATCTTCGCCTATCATTGCAACCTCGGATTTTCATTTATTGTTCCCCCCTTTCTCTCCCTAAACATTTTTCACAGCTCTACAGCCATTATTCCTCTTTAAATAATAACTCATATACATATATGATATTCTGGTTCAAAAACATAGGGCGGGGGTGTGATGGATTTCACGCTAATGCCAAGCGGATCTAAATGCATTGACAAATTTTTTGCGATTTTATCAAGTTTGACATTTTCTCCATAAAAAGCCGCTATAATTACTTCATTTGGTAAAATATTTTTACTAACATTGATGATTTTATTAATTTCTATTGAGCTGAATTCATCTACATTCGTTTTTACTTCTCCGATGACAAATTTTCCATCAATAATACAAACAAAATCTATTTCAGCAAGAGGCTTCTTTGAAGCGTAATTTTCATATAAAGAAACACTTGGGACATAAATAAAAGATTCGCAACAAGAAAAATCATATGACAATAAATGTCCAAGCGTCCAAATTACCGGTAATACTCCATGATAGCTAACGGCATTGGTTACAAGATCATTTAAGCGATAGTTCCATTCTGACTCAACGGGTAAATCAATAAGGGATTTACAACCTCTACAAACAATAGTGCTTTTAATTTCTTCTGCCGAATACCAAAAACTTGAGCCGCAATTTTTACAACGTGGCTTTATACCTTGGAAAAAAACTGACATTTCAGTCAATTCTGATAAAGAATTTAATAAATCCTGCCGATTTTTGTCTTCACCTCTATCAAACCCTTTATTTCTTTCTTCATTCGATGCAAATTTTTTTCTTTCAAGACAAAACTCTTTGAATAAATAATCGAACTTCGTTTCTGCTGTTATTACATTTTGGCTTCGGGCTTGATTTAAAATATATTTTGCCAAATACTCCGTGGCAGATTTTGGCTCTATTGCAAAATCCTTTAATAACTGCGGCAAAACTTTATTTAATTTATTCTTGATTGGCTTTAATTTTTGATATACTTCCTCAATATTTCTTTTACAGAGTCTTTCAACTAAGGTTCTCCAATAATGATTTGAAACAAACTTACCGACATGATATAAACTGGAAAAAAGTTCTATGAAACCACGCACATATCTGCCTTTATCCGAAAGGGATATATGGCCGAAAGGATTTTTGCACATAGGTTTTCTAATATTATCTGTATATTGGTATTTATAGTAATCGTTCCCTGTTAATAAACATGCGAAAATTGAAAAATCATCCGGAACAGCCAACTCAATATTTTTATTTCCTTCGTATGTTTCAACAGAAAGCAGCCCTTCATTTGTTATTCTGCCCAGCCTATTGCCTGCAAATAAATGTTTTATTTCATTGCGTTTTGGCAAAATCCACCAATAATCAATATTTGTATATAAAAATCTTTCAGGATGGTATTGAATTTTAAGATCTAACATCCATGCTTTACCCCCGCCATGAATAGGTATGAGATTCGATGAATCTATCTCTAAAAAATCAGGTATAAGATTTTCAAT
>JACPDS010000082.1:0-1310 GCA_016183885.1 Armatimonadota bacterium | reverse complement strand
AATGGTAAGTCGAGGGTTGAGATTTAAATTGTGTTTCGCGTGGTGTAATTTTGAGAAATTTATTTGCCTCCAATTTTTCAATAATAACGTGTGCTCCGCCAAAATTTTTTATTTTATTGGCAAGATCATTTAATTCATCTTTATCAATACAATGTGATTTAATATTGACAATCGTAAGTTGGCCTGAGCTCTCAATTTGAGTGAAAAGAAAATGACCCATACTTTCAACAACTTCATCTGATTCAAAAAACTTAACAGGAATACATACTTGTGACAATCTACTCCTTTTCCAAGGCGATAAAAGGAATATCCGATTCCAAAAATATAACCAGTCCCAGACATTATCTCCCGCTATAATGCAGAAATCATCATTACTGAAATCTGCGCTGTTCTTAAAATTAGTTTCGTATTCAGCCAAACGAATCGGAAATATTATTTCTTTAGATTGTATTCTTGCCGCCCTATATATTGCCTTAAAAAAAGTTTTTGATTCGGAATCCCGACTTATTTCAACCTTATTTATATTGGGAGGAAGCATGTTAGATAAAATTTCGTCATTATAAAGACCAAAATTCCTTTGAACAAACCTATAATGCTCCCAACGTTCATCATTATGGCATACTAAAAATGAGGGTTCATAAATTAAGGATGTTTTCCGTTTTTTTATTTGATTAAAAAAATATTCAATATTTACATTTATGTTATCGATAATTGAAACTCTATAATTATTACCCGAGCGATTGTTGTGGAGCGTAAAATGCAACGGAGAAATACATCGATCTATTTTTTCTATTAAATCTTCGGAAACTTCAGCGTATGAATAAATTATATCTGGGTCACAAAATTTAAGTAGTTGCCAATAATCATCAGAAACATTTTTATTGCATATGGGTATTATTGGATTATACCGCCCGCCCCAAACAGAAAGGTTAAAATCAAAAATTGCATCAAGTAACTCTTCGGATGAATTATTCGGATCTATGAAGAATGCGACTCTTTTTGGCCGGGGTTTTGCATAAATTGAAAATGATTGTTGCAATAATTCATTTGTCATATAATTTTTCCCTAAAATTAGATTCATTCAATGCCCCAAGTTCGAGTAAATTTCGGTTTTCAGGTACATCAAAGGTATAAATTTTTTTCCCCTTTTTTATTGCAAAATGCGCAAGCGCTTCTGTCTGACCGCCATACACAGCATAAGCAATAAATATTTTGTCCGCATTTTCAACAACAAAGTTATTTCTAATAACGGAAGTATTTTTTGTTGTTCTTGTATATTTCCCCGTTAACGGCGAGGCGTAAAGAATGCG
>JACPDS010000089.1:1252-6528 GCA_016183885.1 Armatimonadota bacterium | reverse complement strand
TTAATTGATGAAACTATAAAAACAGGTTTTGATAATATGACTTCCGGCTCAGGCAGCCGTTCGCTTAGCGGAATCAATAATGGGGCTGTATTTTCTCAAACAATGAATTACGATGTAACGGTGCAAGCTTTGAATAATCTGCAAAAAATGATTACTGCCTCCGTCACTTGGAATGAACCAAGCGGAGCTAAACAAGTAATTCTGCAAACATTAACAGTTAGAGCAATCGAAGGCCAATAAATCAAAAAATATGTTTATATTTAAAAAAACAAATTCAAATTATTCAGGCATGACCTTAATTGAATTATTATCCAGTATGATTATCTTAACTATATTTGCCAACGCTTTATTCTGGATATTAGTATCGGCTAAAAAAAATTGGCAGGAGTCGGAAACCCGCTTAACTAACCTTCAAAATCTCCAGATTGCTTCATGGAAAATGGCTTTAGACCTGCGCGACAGCCGAATCGCCACTTTAACCGACAACACCGGCGGGAGTCCCGCGGCTTTCAGCTTTCTTTCCGCCTATAATATTAGCGGCTCCTTTATAACTGACGGCGATGGCAATCCGACATGGCAAAAATATATAATCTATTATATTCCTTCAGGAACGACTAAATTACTGCGTAAAGAAGTATACGGAAGTTTTACTAGCGCGCTAACAATATCCGCCTTAATAGCTTATTGCGACGGGCAGGGCAGTATAATCTCGGCATTTATGACTAGCCTGCTTATTACACCGGATTTAAGCTCAAAATCAGTGGCGCTCTCATTAAGCGCGCAAAATACAAATAATCAAGGGAAAATTGACCAGCAAACTTTAAATACAACAATTTATATGCGTAATTAAGAGAAGATTATAAAATTAAAAGATTAAAAAATTCAAAAATTTTAATTTTCTAATAAAAAAAATGAAAAAAATAAATGGATATATCTTATTATTAACCCTGACATTTATTATGGCTTTAATATTCTTTAGTATTCTTTATCTTGAATTATACCGCTCGGGGAAAGTTATTATAGAAAGCGCTGAAAACGATATAATCGCGGAAAGCGCCGCTAATGCGGGAATAAATGACGCCTTATATCAGTTAAGACAGAATCGCCTCTGGCAGAGCGGATTTTCTGACACATCCCTTTCAAATTCACAGGCAACCTATAGTTTAAGTTTTGATAATACTCAAACTTTAATACCTTATTCAACTAATAACCTCTCTAACTCTAATTCCGCTAGCGGATATAATGGAAGAAGCGTGCCTCCTTATTCAGCCCATTTAATATCTGTTGGTAAATACCGAAACTCATCTAGAATAGAAGAAACACTGGCTTTTAATTTATTTAAATTTGCGGCTTTTGGCATTACTTCTATACGTTTTCGTTCTAACAGCCTAACCGACAGTTATGACACTTCGCTTGGCTCTTACGGCGCCACTCAGCAAAATTCCCAAGGAAATATTGGAACTAACAGCGTTTCTAGCGGCGCTGTACGGTTAGACAGCGGTTGTGTAATAAACGGCTCATTAACTGTCGGACCGGGCGGAACAAGTTCGGTTAAAACCGGTTCGGGAACTTATCAAAGTCTTGTTGTGGCTTCCCGAATTTTCCCCGTCACTCCTTTAAGCGCTCCAAGCGGGACAAGTCAAGGCAATGTAACTATTAACGGCACCCAAACTCTTCTTCCCGGAATCTATAATAATTTAACCGTAAATAGCGGCGCTACTGTAAGATTGCAAACCGGCACTTATGTATTTAACCGGATAACTCTACAGAATACTTCCGCTTTAACTCTTCTTTCCGCTCCTGTATCAGTTTATTTTGGAAATCAAATGCTTATTCGTAACGGCGTAAATGTCAATACCTCGGGGAACCCTGGGGATTTATCAATTTTTGGGACAAGCAAAGTTCTGCTCGAATTCATTATGACAGGAATTTAAACAGCCTCCTTAGAATAATATCCCGTTGGTAAAAATTATTTTTTAAAAAAAGGAAAAAATATGCCGGTAAAAAAAATCTATATTGCCGAAGATCAACCCCTGCATCAGGAATTAATGCGAGCCGCTCTAGAATCGCAAAAATTTTACGATTATTCAATTAAATTTTTTTCCAATGGATTAGAACTTTATCAAACAGTCCTGGAAGACCCGCCGGATCTTTTAATCTTAGATATAATCCTTCCTAATTTAACCGGACTTGCCATAGCAAGATTATTAAAATTTCATGACGATTATGCCGTTATTCCCATAATAATGATTTCTTCCATCACTGAATCGGATCTTCATGACCAGGTTGTAAAAGTCGGAGCAGATACATTCCTGCCTAAACCGTTAAATATGAAAGATTTAATCAACCAAATAAATCAATTATTAAATGGAAAATAGAAACAAGTTGTCCTTATTTTCCTTTCATTTTTAAAAATTCTTTAATTTGCAAAGTAAATTTTCTGGTATCAATCGTCTTTGAGATATATCCATCGCATCCAAATTCTAGACATTTTTCCCTGTCGCCTCTCATGCTATAAGAAGTTACAGCAATAATCAGACTATCTTTTAATTCAGGTTCGGCTTTTAATTCTCTTGCCACCTCATAACCATCTATTAAGGGCAGCTGCATATCTAAAAGTATTAAATCAGGTTTTTCGCTCTTTGCCAATTCTAAAGCTTTAAATCCATTTGGAGCGGTAATAATCTCATAAGCTTCATTCACGCTTGAAAGAATGCTAATCATTAATTCTAAATTAAGTTTATTATCCTCTACTATTAATATTTTTTCTTTCGGCATAATTATATTTTTAAATTACATATAATCTATCATCAATAGTTTTAGGAAGAGTAAAAATAAATTTAGTCCACTTGCCATATTCACTTTCAGCATGAATTGCGCCATGATGCATTTCTATAAATTTCTTGGCAATTGCCAATCCTAAACCCGTTCCTTCGTATTCTTTGCTTGAAGAACTGTCTAACTGCCTGAATTCTTCAAAGATTATCTGCAAATCATACGGTTTAATCCCTATCCCATTATCTTCAACGATAAATTCAAAGTTTTCTTCATATTCTTTAATAAAAATTTTTATATTGCCTTCATTAGGAGTAAATTTTATAGCATTATTAATTAAATTTAATAATACCTGTCTAATTCTATTAATATCAGCCCAAATTTTTAATAAACCTTCTGGTATAATTATCTCTAATTTTATTTTTTTCTTTTCTGTTAATGGGAAAACAATTTTATATATGTTATCCATAAACTCTTTTAAAGAAAATTCACTATATTCTAATTCTATTTTACCAACTTCTATTTTTGACAAATCAAGAATATCATTTATAAGCTGTAAAAGATTTTCCGAGCTTTGCAAAATATACTGTAAAAATTCTCTTTGCTTTTGATTAATATTGCCGTAAAACTCATCAACCAGAATTTCTGTAAATCCCAAAATAGAATTAAGCGGGGTCCTAAGTTCATGGCTCATATTAGCTAAAAACTGCGATTTAATTTGACTGGATTTTTTTAATTCTTTATTAATATCTTCTAAAGATTTATTCATTTGCTGCAATTCATCTATTAATTTTCTATTTTCTTTAAATAATTTTGCTTCTTTTAAAGCCTTCTTGAGAGTAAATTTAACTTCATCTTTATTAATCGGCTTATTAATATAAACATCGGCTCCTTTTTCTAAATTCTCCGCATGCGCTGAAAAGCAATTGAATTCAGTTTTATTCATAGTAATAATTATCGTTTCAGGATGCAGTTCTTTAATATTTTCTATTAATTTTAAATTATTGAAATTGCTTGATAATTCTGAATCAAGAATAATAACATCGAAATTTTTTTCTTGAATGCGCTTAAGAGCGTCTTTTTCTTTATTTAAAACAATAATCTGACAATCAAAATCTTTTAAAATATCGCTTAAAACTGATGATATATCCGCATTGCTCTCAATAATTAAAATATTATTTTTAACCATTGGTTTTATTCTTCTCCAAAATTTCTTCTATAATTTTTAATACACCTTCCATATTAAAAGGCTTATCAATCAAAATATAAGCTCCTTTAGCCAATAAAACTTGTTCTTCCAGCTCCTGAAGTGAATAGCCGCTCATCATAATCACCGGAGTGCGGGGCGAAATTTGATGAATCTGTTCAAATGTTTTTATCCCGTTCATGACAGGCATTTTTATATCTAAAAAAATAATGTCAAAACTCTTCTCTTTAACTTTAGCGATAGCTTCATATCCATCTTTAGCAAGTTCAACTTTATATTTTCTTGACTCTAATATATCCTTTAAAACTTCACGGTCAGCCGAGTTATCATCGGTTACTAAAATAATCACTTTATTAAGCACTTCTTTAATAGTTTGAAGAATTTTTTCTATCTCAAACGGCTTATAAACAACCGCATAAGCTCCTTCGTCGATAGCTTCTTTGATTAACTCAGGCACTGAAAACGCCGTCATCATAATTACCGCGCTGTAAGAGCGGATCTTTTTAATCTCCCGAAAAGTTTGAACGCCGTTTATCCCGGGCATTTTTATATCTAAAAAAATAACATCAAAACTCTTCTCTTTAACTTTAACGATAGCTTGATAACCATCCTCGGCTGTAAAAACGTTATAACCTCTGTCTCTTAAGATATCCGCAAAAGTTTCAAGCATCTCAATCTGGTCATCAACAATTAAAATATTATTTTTTCCCATTACTTCCTTTCTCTTTTAATATTTTTTCAATAATTTTTAATATTTGTTCTACATTAAAAGGCTTATAAATACAAGTGTAAGCTCCTTTAGACAAAGATTCTTCAACTAATTCATTTACAGAATAACCCGTCATCATAATCACCGGGGTACTGGGTAAAATTTGATGAATCTGTTCAAATGTTTTTATCCCGTTCATGACAGGCATTTTTATATCTAAAAAAATAATGTCAAAACTCTTCTCTTTAACTTTAGCGATAGCTTCATATCCATCTTTAGCGAGAATAACTCTATACTTTTTAGAGTCTATTATTTCTTTTAAAATCTGCCGATCGCGGAAGCTGTCGTCTGTTATTAAAATCACCGATTTATCAGCTAATTCTTTAATAGTTTGAAAGATTTGTTCTGTCTCAAACGGCTTATAAACAACCGTATAAGCTCCTTCGTCGATAGCTTCTTTAATTAATTCCGGCACTGAAAACGCTGTCATCATAATTACCGCGCTGTCAGGGCGAATCTTTTTAATCTCCCGAAAAGTTTGAACTCCGTTTATCCCGGGCATTTTTACATCCATAAAAATAACAT
>JACPDS010000089.1:0-1242 GCA_016183885.1 Armatimonadota bacterium | reverse complement strand
TAACATCAAAATCCCGCTCCTTAACTTTAGCGATAGCTTGATAACCATCCTCGGCTGTAAAAACGCTATAACCTCTGTCTTTTAAGATGTCCGCAAAAGTTTCAAGCATCTCAATCTGGTCATCAACAATTAAAATACTAAAATCCAAATTTGCTCTCCTTATTTAAACTAAATAAAAGCAGGTAATCCAACAGTAAAAATAGTTCCTTTCCCAAGTTCGCTTTCTACTTTTATATATCCGTCATGTTTTTCAATAATTGCCTTGCAAACCGATAAACCTAAACCAAAACCCTTAGCTTTAGTGGTAAAAAGAGGGTCAAATATTCTAGCTAAATTATCCTGAGTTATGCCGCTGCCGGTATCGGAGAATTTTACTTCGAGCATTTTATTTTCCGGATTATAAGCTGAAATTATTTTAAGTTCTCCATGATCCTGCATGGACTGATAAGCATTTGAAATAATATTCAAAAATACCTGTCTTATTTGATCTTTATCCACAAGCGCCTTGGGAATATTAAATCCCAACTCTTTAATTAATCTAATATTTTCTGGTAAATTAACCATGCCGGCTAAAGCTTCTTCAATAATTTCATTAGCTTCTACCGGCATTGTAACGGGTTTCTTAGCTCTGGAAAAAGCTAAAAGATCAACTATAATTTTATTTGAAATATCAATTTCTTTATCTAAAATCTCCATATGCTTCAAAACTTTAGGATCATCCTTATTAATTTTGGTTTTTATAAAATAAACCGCATTCTTCATTATTCCAAGAGGATTTTTAAGCTCATGACTTATACTTGCCGAGAGCAGACCAATCGCGGCTAACTTCTCTGAACGAATCAATTGATCTTGAGCTTCATTTAAATCTTTGTTTTTTTGTTTAAGTTCTTCGGTTACCGTGCGTAATCCTTCATTAGAAATTTCCAATTCCTCATTAATATTGGCTAATTCTAAATTTTTATTATGAATCACTCCGCCTAAATTAAGGAGTTGATCTTGAGTATCTTTTAATTCTTTATTAATTGACGTTAATTCTTCATTTTTATTTTGTATCAAAGTATAAGATTTCTTAAGAGCGCTGGTCATTTTATTAAATGAATTTGACAACTCTCCTAATTCGTCTTTAGAATTTATAATAATTTTATGCTCTAAATTGCCCCGGGAAATTATCTCTGATGCTTCAACCAATCTTTTAATGGGAGAAGCAACGCTTTTTCTTAAAAACAAAATAAGGATTATAAT
>JACPDS010000087.1 GCA_016183885.1 Armatimonadota bacterium | reverse complement strand
ATTATTTTATTCTTAAAATAATAATAGATTTTAAAGAAAGGCGGGGGAGAATAGATGTCTGATGAGAATAAAGGATTAAACTTTTTATTTGGGGTATTTTTAGGTTCTTTAATAGGAGCTAGCGTGGCAATTTTGCTGACTCCTCAATCTGGAGAAAAAACTAGAGATTATTTGAGAGAAAAATTCGCGGAAGGAAAGGAAAAGGCTCAAGATCTAGCCCAAGATTTAAAAGAAAATGTAGAAGAGCTTATGGAAAAAAGCAAAAAAATTGTTCAAGAAAATAAAAATTTTTGGAGCAATATAACTAAATCAGAACCCGGCGAAGAACTTAGTTAATAAATTTTTTTTAAAAAAAAGATGATGGGGGTAATTATGGAGGAAAAGAGGGGTGGTTTGATGGACATTAAGATAAACACTAAACAGCTTAATAATAAGAATTATCTTATAGAAATTAACGGGGAAATAGATGTTTATACTTCAATTAAAGTTAAAGAAGTTATTAATGAATTAATCGATAAAGGACATTATCAATTTGTAATTAGTTTAGAAGGGGTGCGTTATATTGATAGTACAGGTTTAGGAGTTTTAATTGGAGCTTTAAAGAAAGTTAAAGAACATGATGGAAATATTAATTTAATCTGCACCAGTCCCCAAATTAAAAAGATTTTTAATATAACCGGATTAGTTAAAATTTTTGAAATTTTTAAGAATGAAGAAGAAGCTCTTAAAAATTTATCTTAAACTTTAAACTAATTATAGAGGATTTTTTCTTTTATATTTCCAAGATTTTAAAAATTTCTCAAATGCATGTTTCCCGTCTTATTAAACAATTTCTTAAAAAATTAAAGGATTATTTATTGCTTAATCTTTCAAAAAATTAAAGATAAAGATGCGCCGTTTTTCTTTTTTAAATCATGCCGCCGATTTAGGAATTATTGTTTATGGAAAAGATAAAAAAGAAATTTTTTATAATGCCGCGCTGGGATTGTTAAATCTTTTATATCCATTAATAAAATTTACCCCTAAAATAAATTATCAGTTTAATTTTGAAGGAAATAGTGATGAAGATTTATTAATTTCTTTTTTAAATAAAATACTTTATATCTTAGAAGTAGAAAAAATAATTTTATTTAAGTTTAAGTTTAAATTTAAAAATTCGGATTCTTTATTTGTAGATGCCCGGGGAGATAAAATAGATTCTTTTAAAATAAAAAGAGACATTAAAGCCGCTACTTATCATAATTTAAAAATTGAAAAAGGAAAAATCTGGAAAACAAAAATAATTTTTGATGTTTAGGTGAAAAAATGAATTGGGATAAAATTTTGCAAAGAATTGATAAATTTCGCTTTAGACTCCCTAAAGATTATAAGAACGGCATGCGGGTTGATGGTTTAATTTACGCAAATTCCGAATTAATGGAAAGCATCAAACAAGATCAAGCTATAGAACAAGTGGCTAATGTGGCTTTTTTGCCGGGAATAGAAAGGCTTTCTTTAGCTATGCCCGATATCCATTGGGGTTATGGTTTCCCGGTGGGAGGTGTAGCCGCTACCAGAGTAAATGACGGCGTTATTTCTCCAGGAGGTATCGGCTATGACATTAATTGCGGAGTTAGATTGCTGAGGACTTCGTTAACTAAAAAAGATATAAAAGATAAAATAACTGATTTAGTTGACCGGCTTTTTTATGATATTCCCTGCGGAGTCGGGAGAGAAGGCAGAGTCCATATTAAAAATAATAAAGAGTTAGCTCAAGTATTAAAAGAAGGGGCAAGTTGGTCGGTAAAACATAGTTATGGAGATAAAGATGATTTAGAATATACAGAAGCAGGAGGCTGTCTTGAGGGAGCTGACCCTGATAAAATAAGTAAAGAAGCATACAAACGCGGAATAAATCAGTTAGGGACTCTTGGCGCGGGAAACCATTTTTTAGAAATTCAAGAAGTAGTAGAAATTTTTGACAAGAAATCAGCTCAAAAATTTGAAATTTTTCCGGGGCAGATAACCATTTTAATTCATACCGGTTCAAGAGGATTAGGACATCAAGTATGCACAGATTATTTAGTTATTATGGGCAGGGCTATTTATAAATATGCCATAAATTTGCCTGACCGTCAATTAGCCTGCGTCCCGATTAAATCTCAGGAAGGAGAGGATTATTTATCAGCTATGGCATCCAGCGCTAATTTTGCATGGGCTAATAGGCAGTGTATTACGCATTTTATAAGAGAGTCATTTGAAAAAATATTTAAAAAATCTTATGAATCTTTAGGGATAAGACAAGTATATGATGTAGCACATAATATTGCAAAAATGGAAGAATATGAAATTGAAGGAAAGAAGAAATTGCTTTGTGTGCATAGAAAGGGAGCCACCAGAGCTTTTCCAGCCGGCAGCCTTGAAATTCCTTTAAATTATAGAGAGGTTGGGCAGCCGGTTTTAGTGCCCGGCGATATGGGTAGATATTCTTTTATTTTAGTCTCCGCTTCAAAAGCAAAAGAGGAAAGTTTCTCAAGCGCCTGCCATGGAGCCGGCCGTCTTTTAAGCCGATCTCAAGCCAGGAAGATTATTCATGGAAGGGACCTGCAAAAAAAATTACTTGAGCAAGGAATTTATATCAAGAGCGCCAGTTTTTCCACTTTAGCCGAAGAGGCTCCCGAAGCTTATAAAGATGTAGAGGATGTAGTAGATGTTTGCGAAGGCGCGGGAATTTCCAGAAAGGTGGCTAAGATGAAACCCTTGGGAGTAATTAAAGGTTAAAAAGAAAAGAAATTACGAATTTTATTAAAAATTTGCGCGCTTAAGGATTCGATTTCCGCTTCTTCTTCTTGCGTAAAAGTAATTTTTTCTAATTCAAATTCTTCTAAATGTTTTTTAGTTCTCATCTGTCTGCGGGCTATTTTTTTAGAAATTTTTTCTTCTAAGGCTTGATTATTAATTAAAAATTCTTGAAGATCTTCTTTTCTTAATATCAGCAATTCTGCGTCTTCTAAAGTTTTAATTGCGGCCGATCTGGGCTCTCCGGTTAAAATTGACATTTCCCCGAAAAAATTTTCTTTTTCTAAAACTCTTTTAAAAATTTCTTCTCCTTGAATATTTTTAACTATTATCTCAACCTTTCCGGATTTGATAATATAAAAATCATCTCCTAGATCGCCTTGATGGAAAATTATTTCATCTTTAGTATATAATTTTAATTTTAATTTATCGGCTAAATATTTAAAATCTTCTTCTTTTAAATCTTTTAGGAAATCAATTTTTTTTAAGGTTTTAATTAACCTGCTTTTTTGCTCTTCCCGGCTTTCTTGAAGCGGATATTTCGATTTCTTCTCTTTTAAAATAATACCAAATTTTTTCCATAATTTCCGCTTTAATATCTAAAATTTCAGAATAATCTTTTATCCAAAATCTTAATTGATAATTAATCGCAAAATCTCCGTATTGCGTAAGATAAACTATCGGAGAAGGATCTTGAGCTATTCCTTTTGTGGTTTTAGCGCATGAGGTCAAAATTTTTTTAATTTTATCCGGACTATGACGATAGTGCGTTCCCACTTCTATATAAGTGGCATGTAAAATCGAAGGAGTGGAATAATTATGAATTTCTATTTTAGAAAGTTTGCTGTTGGGAATAGTAATATAATCCCAGCTGAAAGTCTTAATGCTGGTAGAACGCCAGTCGATTCTTTCGACTATCCCTTCATAATTTTCTACTTTAATCCAATCTCCAATTTTATAAGGTTTAGAAAGATGCAAAGTTAATCCTGAAAATAAATTTCCTAAGGTTTCCTGTAAGGCTAAGCCTAAAATTATGGAAAAAATTGCTGAAGTAGTAATTAAAGGAGTAATATTGATTTTAAGAATTCCGCCTAAAAAAAATAAAATTAAGGTTAAATAAACTAAAGATTTAATTAAGTCTTTAAAAATTAAGGGGAAATCGGCTTGTTTTTTAAAAATTATTAAATAATCAAAACTAAAAATCGAAAGCCCTTCAATAATTACAATAGAAAATAAAATTAAAATGCTGTAATAAAAAAAATTTAAAATTTTAAATTGAGCATTAAAATCAGGCAGAGAATTAACAAAATAAAATGAAGATAAAAAAATAATTAAAAGATAAAACCAAAGGCGGGTTTTATCTTTTAATCTAATGAATAAGAAATGTTTCCTTTTAGTCTTGAAAATTAAATAATAAATTATATTTAAAGCTATAAAAACTGCTAAAGCTTTTCCAGAAGCTAGAATAATTTTTCCTAAGCTTATCGGCATAATTAGATTCTTCTTTCTAATTATTTTTTTCCCTTTTTATTTGCAAGCATACAGTACATAAAATAGGGGCTGTCCAAAAAGTCAAATTTAAAATATTTATATACTATATATAGTATATAAACGCAGACTAAAGTCTGCGCCTACCCCTTATTGGACAGCCCCCTATTTTCTTTTTGAAATATCTTTAAATACAAGGGAAAATTTATTATTTTTAGAAGATAAGTTTTTATGAATAATTTTTCTTGGCAAGATTCGGTTTATTCTGACGGGAATAAAGAGTTTTTGGCTTTAGTAAAAAGCAAAAAAGGCAATTTTCTTAAGATTAAAATCCGTATGTATAAAAAAAACGATCTTAAGATTATTTATTTAATTACCGCTCCCGAAGGTGAAAGAATTTATACTCCTATGAAGATTATAAAAGAAGAAGAGCTTCTTTGGTTTTCTCAATCAGGTTTAAGTAAAATTACTCCGCTTGAATATTTTAATTTTCGTTATTATTTAGATTTTAAAGAAATAAAATGGCTGAATAAATCTGTTTTTTATCAAATTTTACCGGATCGCTTTTATGACGGAAATTCTCAAACCAATGTTAAAGATGATGAATATTTTTATGATAATTATCCCGCTAAAATAAGTAAATGGGGAGAAAATCCTAAAGACTATAAAAACGGACATCACTTGGATTTTTTCGGAGGAGACCTGGAGGGAATTAAGAAAAAAATCCCTTATTTTAAAGCCCTGGGAATTAATGCTCTTTATCTTAACCCTATTTTTTTATCTCCCAGCAATCATAAATATGATACTCAGGATTATTTTCAAATTGACCCCCATTTTGGCACAAATGAAGAATTTGCTAATTTAGTTAAACTTTTGCATCAAAATAAAATAAGCATTATTTTAGATGGAGTTTTTAATCATACAGGTATGGCTCATTATTGGTTTAATAAAAGTAATTTTTATTTAAAGGAAGGAGCTTATCAAAATATAAAGTCTCCTTATGGGGAATATTTTACTTTTTATGATTATCCCGAAGATTATCACACTTGGAGAGATGTAAAAACTTTGCCCAAACTTAATTATCAATCTTTAAAGCTGTGTAAAGTTATTTATCAAGCGGAAGATTCTATAGCTAAATTTTGGTTAAAAGCTCCTTATAATATCGACGGATGGAGATTGGATGTAGCTAATATGTTAGCCCGCCAGGGTGAATTTCAGGGATATAAAGAAGTTTGGAGAGAATTCCGCAAAGAAATTAAAAAAGTTAATCAAGATGCTTATATTTTAGGAGAGCATTTTTACGATCCGGGAGAACTTCTTCAAGGGGATATGCTGGATGCGGCAATGAATTATCAAGGTTTTTCCCTTTGACAAAGAATGTTTTCATTGATTTCTACAATAAAAGCCAAGCAACTTTGCAAATAACAAACAATAAATTAGAGATTTTTACTAATTGTGGAAAATTGATTCTTCCTCCACATGAAAACGAAT
>JACPDS010000003.1 GCA_016183885.1 Armatimonadota bacterium | reverse complement strand
TTTTATTTTCTATTTTAATTGCCCCGAATGGACAATTTTTAAGACAAAGTCCGCATCCGGTACATTTAATAACTAAAATTTCTATGGACATATTTTTTTTATCTCAATTTCTTTATTTATAATTTTAGCAATTTTTTTAATATTTTCTGAATTAGCCGGCAGGATTTCTCCAGCCGGCCTCACCGGAGGAGTAAATATTTTATCTACTGAAGTAGGCGAACCGCGTAATCCTGTCCGAATAAGATCGCAATTTAATTCTTTAGAATCGTAAGCGGTAATTTTAGTTCTTTTAGCTTTTATTTTACCTTTTAAAGAAGGATGACGAGGAGTATTTATTTCTTTTACCACCGTAATTAAACAAGGCAGTTTACTTTTAATTACATCATAACCTTCTTCAGTTAAGCGTTCCGCAGTAATAAATTTTTCGTTAATCTCTTCAATTTTTCTTACAAAGGTAATTTGGGGTAAATTTAAATAAGCCGCTATTCCAGGTCCTACTTGAGCGGTATCGCCGTCTGTAGCCTGCTTTCCGCAAATAATTAAATTAAATTTCCCAATTTTTTTTATAGCTTGAGAAATGATATAACTGGTAGCTAAAGTATCGCTTCCGGCAAAAGCTCGATCTGAGAGAAGAAAAACTTGATCTACACCTATAGCTAGAGCTTCCTCTAAAGCATATTTGGCTTGAGGGGGTCCCATAGTTACGGCAATTACAACGCCTGAATATTTTTCTTTTAATTTAATTCCTTCTTCAAGAGCATATAAATCAAAGGGGTTAATAATTGAGCGCACCCCTTCTCTTTTAAGAGTATTGGTTTGGGGATCGATTTTTACATCTGTTGTATCCGGCACTTGTTTAAGACAAACAATTAATTTCATATTTTTATTTTTGAATTCTGACTCCTGATTTCTATATTCTTTTTTTCTTACATATTTTTATAATTTGGACCTCCTCCTCCTTCAGGCGGAGTCCATTCAATAATATTATAGGGATCTTTAATTTCACAGGTCTTGCAATGCAAACAATTTGAAGGATTTATAATAAGACCTTCTTTATTTTCGAATTCATAAACTTTAGCCGGACAAAATAAAGTACAGGGGTTTCCAAATTCTTCATGACAGCGATTTATGCAGATGTTTAAATCCTTGATTTTTAAGTGGCAGGGTTGATCTTCTTCATGTTTAACTCCTGAAAAATAAATTTCTGTTAAACGATCAAAAGTGATTTTTCCGTCAGGTGTAAATTCTTTGTTTTTACTGGAATATTCAGATATTTTTTTTAAATGCCGATAATCTTCTTGGGTTTTAAATTTATTAATTAATCCTCTTCCCCCTGTAAACATTTGTAATCCGGTATGAATCATCCCGGGGATTAAGCCTTTTTGAAATCCCTGATGAAAATTTCTTACCGCATGCAATTCTTTAAAAATCCAGCTTTCTTTTATTTTTTGATCGTATTTTGATAATTGATCAAGTGAGAAATCGTTTAATTTTAAAGCTTCGAAGATTGTTTCCGCCGCCAGTATTCCCGATTTAATCGCTAAATGGATGCCTTTTAACTTTTGGGAATTAAGTAATCCCGCTCCTTCTCCGATTAAGATAAATCCCTCTCCGGATAATTTCCCAATGGAATAATAACCGCCTTCAGAAATAGTTTTTGCTCCATATTCAATTAATTTAGCTTTAGATAAAATTTTATTTATTAAAGGATGTGTTTTAAATTTTTGCAATTCTTCTTGTAAATTTAATTTAGGATTTTCGTAATTTAAACCGATAGCTAATCCAAGAGCCGCAAGATTATCTTTAAAATGATAAAAAAACCCCCCTCCAAAAGTTTTAAAATCGAGAGGGTATCCAAAAGTATGGATAACTTCTCCTTTAGAAAAATTTTCTGGAGTTATTTCCCAAAGTTCTTTTATGCCGGTAACATAGCTTTGAGATTCGCGGTTTTGGTTTAAATTATATTTATTAATTAATTTTTTAGTAATAAAGCCGTATGAGCCCTCGCCGGCGGCTAAAATTTTTATTCCTATTTCAGCGCCGGGTGAAAAATTAGCTTTCTTTTTAGCTTCTTTATCTAAACTTTTTTCTCCGGTTTTTACTCCGATTACTTTTCCTTCTTTAGAATAAATAAGATCTTTTATTGGTTCAGAAGTATAAATTTCTACCCCCATTTTTTCACATTCATTGCTTAACCATTTAAGTAATTCGCTTAAAGAAATAATATAATTACCGTGGTTATTCATTCCCGGAGGAATAACCGGAAAAGGAATTTGTCCTTTAGAATTTAAAAAATACATATTATCTTGGCTTACTTTTATTTTTACGGGAATATTTGAATTTTCCCAAGCGGGTATAAATTCATCTAAAATTTTCGGTTCAAGGACTGCTCCGGAAAGGATGTGATCCCCTACAGCTTTGCTTTTTTCAAAAATTCCAATAGTTATATTATTTAATTTATTTTTATTTTCTTGATTATATTGATTAATTAATTGTTTAAGATAATAAGCCGCGCTTATCGAAGCAATTCCCGCGCCAATAAATAAAATATCAAAATTAATTTCGAATTCAGGCTCTATTTTTATCATAAGAATAATTTTTATTAAAATTCAACGAAATAATAATCTTTACCTTTTAACTTAAAATTTAGGAAAAAGGAGTTATAAAAAATATAAAGAATTTTTAAAGATTATTGAAGATAAATTTTTTAAAAAAACTGAGGGAAAATGCGTTTAAATTTACTGCCTAAAGTAGAAAAATTCTATAAATTTTTTAATGACCAAGTAGATTTAATTTATCAGGCCGCAAAATATTTTAAAAATTTTATGGATGATTTCAGCTCTTTTGAAGAAAATCTTAAAAAAATTGAAGAATTAGAACATCAGGTGGATGTGCTTTTACATGAAATTATTGTGCATTTAAATACTACTTTTATTACTCCTATTGATCGCGAGGATATTCACCAGTTAGCTAATAATTTAGATGATATTATGGATTATATTCAGGGGTCTGCTTCTAAAATGTCTCTTTTTAAAATTAAAGCGCCAACTGGAGATTCTTTAAAAATGGCAGAAACTATTATTAATTCTATAGAAGTAATTAAAAAAGGAATTAAAATGCTGCCTACTTTTAAAGATATTTCTAATTTGCGTAAAGAAATTAAAGGTTTGGAAAAAGAAGGCGATAGAATTAATCGGAAAGCCATTGCTGAATTATTTAATAATCATACCGATGTTTTAGAAGTGATTAAATGGAAAGAAATTTATGAAAGCATGGAAATGGTTATAGATAAATGCGAGGACGTCATGGATGTTTTAGAAGCCGTAATGATAAAACATGCTTAAAATATGCATGAAATTTATATAGTTTTTATAATTTTAACAGCTTTAGTTTTTGACTTTGTAAATGGTTTTCATGATTCCGCTAATTCTATTGCTACTATTGTTTCCACCAGAGTACTTTCTCCTAAATTAGCTGTTCTATGGGCGGCTTTTTTTAATTTTGCGGCAGCTTTTTTGTTTGGAACTGCAGTAGCTAAAACCATTGGCAAAGGAATGGTTAAAATTGAAGTCATTGACTCCCATATAATTTTAGCCGGTTTAATTGGAGCAATCTTATGGGATTTGATTACCTGGTATTTAGCTCTTCCAACCAGTTCTTCTCATGCTTTAATTGGAGGATATGCTGGAGCGGCTATAGCCAAAGCTGGATTTTCGGCAGTTATTTTTTCAGGCTGGAAAAAAGTTTTAATTTTTATTGTAGTTGCTCCTTTAATTGGCTTAATATTAGCTTTTATATTTGTTATAATTAATTATTGGATTTTTAATAAATTTTCCCCTCATAAAATTGATAAATATTTTCGTAAATTGCAATTATTTTCTGCGGCTTTATATAGTTTAGGACATGGAACAAATGATGCTCAAAAAACAATGGGAATAATTGCCGGTCTTCTTTTTGTGAATGGATATTTAGATAAATTTTATATTCCTTTCTGGGTGCAAATTCTTTGCTATTTATTTATTGCTTTTGGGACAATGGCTGGAGGATGGAGAATAGTTAGGACTATGGGCTCTAAGATTACCAAACTTAAGCCCATTGATGGTTTTTGCGCGGAAAGCGCAGGAGCCTTTAGTTTATTTTTATCAACTCATTTAGGCATTCCGGTAAGCACTACCCATGTAATTACTGGAGCAATTAGCGGCGTAGGAGCGGTGCAAAGATTATCGGCGGTAAGATGGGGGATAACTCTAAGGATAGTCTGGGCTTGGATTTTAACTATTCCTTTTTCGGCAATAATAGCCGCTTTTTCTTATCGGTTATTAATTATGCTTAAGAGTTTAATTTTTTAATTATAATTTGGAGGAGAAAATGACTAAAATTACGGAAATTTTTGCAAGACAAATTTTAGATTCTCGAGGAAATCCTACTGTGGAGGTGGATGTTTTTTTGGAAGGAGGAGCGATGGGAAGAGCGGCTGTTCCTTCTGGAGCATCTACAGGAACCTATGAAGCTATAGAATTAAGAGATAATAATCCCCGCCAATATTTAGGTATGTCGGTAAATAAAGCTATAGAAAATGTTAATAAAATTATTGCTCCGGAATTAATTGGTTTTGAGGCTACAAGTCAAATAGAAGTTGACGAGCTAATGATTAAATTAGACGGAACGCCTAATAAATCACGCTCCTCTTGGGGCGAATTCTATAACGCATGCTATTCAAATGGGTTCGGAAGTATTTCATAATTTAAAGAAAATTCTAAAAAGCAAGAATTTAACTACAGCGGTGGGCGATGAAGGAGGGTTCGCGCCTGAGTTAAAATCTAATGAGGAAGCCTTGGAATTAATTCTTCAGGCTATCGCCAAATCCGGCTATAAAAGCGGTCAAGATATTTATTTAGCCTTAGACCCTGCCGCGAGTTCTTTTTATGAAAATAATCAATATGTTTTTAATAAAAGCACTAAACAAAAATTTAATTCTGAAAAATTGGTGGAATTTTATATTAATTGGGCAAATAATTATCCAATAATTTCTATTGAAGATGGTTTAGCCGAAGACGATTGGATGGGATGGAAGCTATTAACGGAAAAATTAGGAGATAAGATTCAACTGGTGGGAGATGATCTTTTTGTAACCAATCCTAAAAGATTAAAAAAAGGAATTGAAGAAAAATCCGCTAACGCTATTTTAATTAAATTAAATCAAATTGGAACTTTAACAGAAACTTTAAATACAATTGAAATGGCAAAACAAGCCGGTTTTAAAGTTATAATTTCTCACCGCAGCGGAGAAACATCCGATAGCACTATTTCTGATTTAGCTGTAGCTATAGGCGCCGGACAAATTAAAACAGGCTCTTTATCCCGAAGCGACCGTGTATGTAAATATAATCAGTTAATGCGCATAGAAGAAGAGCTGGGGAAATACGCAGTTTATGCGGGAAAAGAAGCTTTTTTTTTAAAAGAAACAAATTTTGCAGTTAGCAAGAAATAAATAATAAAGTTTTTAATTAATTTTTATGAGTATAACTTTTTAAGCTCAATTTTTTTGAATCTAATATAATAGTTTTATTGTTTAAATGAGAAAAGATTTTAATTACTTCTTTACGTCCATACAATTTTCCTAAAAAAGGTTTTTCTTTGCTTACTTTTAGTTTATTGCCTTTAGAATCTTTAGCGGTTAAATAATGAGTGGCGGGATGATTTTCTTTTCCTATGTATTCAATAACTTCTTCTTTAATAATAATTCCTTCAGGCAATTCAAATTGAGTAGTAATATAGGCGTAATTTTGCAAAATTCGTTTTTCTAAATATTTAATCGGTTCTCTTCCATCGTTATGATTATATATAATATAATGATCGGAAGTAGTGTACTGAATTGAAGTTGTTTCTTTAATATCGTTATTTTTGCGGATAGAAACAATTTCTTTTTCCGAAAGCCCCGCTTCAATATGATAAGATTTTGAAAAATTTTCTTTAGCTATGCGAATTGTCATAATTTATCCTTTTAAATATTAAGCGCTAATATTATTATCACGACATTTTTTAAAAAGTAAATCCTTACATTCTTAATAATTTTTTTGGCACCTCCCCTCGCTATTTTATACTAAGTTGCAATCAAAGATATATTAAGGGGCTGTTATCGCCAAATTCCTGTAGGGGTTTGATTTATCAAACCCGCTCTATTAACCTTGATGCTGGGTAGGCGCGGGTTCAATAAATTGAACCTCTACAAATCATTGCAAAATTTCTCATTTGGCGACACCCTCATCAGTATGATTGCAACTTGGTATTAAAAATATTTTAAAGGGATTTTTTAATATTTTTAAAATAAGTTTTTTAAATGATTTATTTTGATCAGGATTATCCTCAAGAAAAATTAATAAAAATTAGCGCTAATATTTTAAGAGAAGGAGGAATAGCGGTTTATCCCACTGATACGGTATATGGTATCGGCTGCGATCTTCACCAGCGTTCCTCAATAGAAAAAATTTATCGCATGAAAAATTTTAAAAAATCGAAGCCTTTAAGTTTTATTTGCTCTAACTTAATTCAGGTCAGCAAATATGCTCAAATTTCTAATCTAGCTTATAAAATTATGAAAAAACTTTTACCGGGTCCTTATACATTTATTTTAAAAGCTACCAAAATGGTTCCTAAAATAGTAATCAGCAATCAAAAGACGGTAGGGATAAGAGTTCCCGATAATGAAATTTGTTTAAGTCTGGTTAAAGAATTAGGCAATCCTATTATTAATACCAGCGCTTCGTGGAGCGAAGAAGAAGTTTTAATCGAACCAGCCATTATTTTGGAACATTTTGAGCCGTTTATTGACGCGGTAATCGATCAAGGAAAATTAATT
>JACPDS010000078.1 GCA_016183885.1 Armatimonadota bacterium | reverse complement strand
TAGGCGTGGTAGGAATTGGCAATATGGGACAGCATCATGCCCGAATTTACGATGAAATGTCTCAAGTGAAATTAGTAGGTTTAGTAGATATTGATAAAACCAAAGGAGATATTCTTTCTAAAAAATATAACACTAATTTTTATACCGACTATAAAAAACTTTTTGGACATGTTAAAGCCGTTAATATAGTTGTCCCTACCAGTTTGCATTATCAAATCGCTATGGATTTTCTAAAGCAAGGAATTCATGTTTTAGTAGAGAAGCCAATTACTCTTAGTTTAAACCAAGCCAAAGAATTAGTAAGTATAGCTAAAAATAAAAATTTGATTTTGCAGGTGGGACATTTAGAAAGATTTAATCCGGCGGTTGGAGTTTTAAAAAACCTTTTAAAAAAACCCTTATTTATCGAAACTCAAAGACATTCTTACCCCACAAATTATAACTTAGACGTAGGGGTAGTTTGGGATTTAATGATTCATGATTTAGACATTTTATCCACTTTTATTAATTCTCCAATTGTAGATATTCATGCTAATGGGTTATCGCTTTATTCTAACTTTGAAGATTTAGCTTTGGTAAGAATTTTCTTCGAGAACGGCTGTATAGCTAATTTATTAGCCAGCCGAATCAGCGGAGAAAAATTACGCAAACTTAAAATCATTGAAGAGAAACAAACTATGTATTTAGATTTTATCAATCAAACCTTATCAGTAATGCATGCACCTAAAAATGGCAGGGCAAGTATTATTGAAGATATAGAAATTGAGAAAAAAGAACCTCTACAGCTGGAATTAGAACATTTTACCGAATGTGTAGCCACCAATAGAACCCCGTTAGTAACCGGAGAAGACGGTAAAAAAGCTTTAGAATTAGCCATCCAAATTGTTGATTCCATGCAAATTACCAAAGATAAAAAAATAGCCGGTGAACTCATAGAAAATATGGAGATTTAAGGATGGTTAAAAGTGAAAAAAATATTAAAATTCATCCCTCGAGCATTATAAATTCTCAAGCTATTTTAGAAGATGGAGTGGAAATTGGTCCATTTTCTATTATTGGAAAGAATGTAAAAGTAGGCAAGAATACTAAAATCCATTCCAGCGTCCTAATCGAAGGCTGGACAACCATTGGTGAAAATTGCGATATTTATACGGGAACAATCATTGGCACACCGCCTCAAGATTTAAAATATAAAGGAGAAAAAACTTATGTAATTATCGGGAATAATAATATAATTAGAGAATATGTCACTATTCACCGCTCAAGCGGAAAAGAAAACAAAACTTTAATCGGCAGCAATAATTTAATTATGGCTTATGTTCATATAGCTCATAATTGTATTATCGGGAATCAAATAGTAATCGCTAATTCCTGCGGGCTTTCAGGGCATGTAGAAATCCATAATCAATCAATAATCGGAGGATTTGTAGGAATTCATCAGTTTGTAAAAATTGGAAAATTAGCTATGATTGGAGGTTATTCCAAAATAGTTAAAGATATTCCTCCTTTTGCTATTGCCGATGGACAACCGGCTAAACTTTACGGAATAAACGCCATAGGATTAAAAAGAAAAGGCATTTCACTTCTAGAAAGAAATAATCTTAAACGAGCTTATAAATTACTCTGCCATTCTAATTTAAATTTATCTCAAGCTATTAATGCTATTCAATTAGAAATTAACCCGACCAACGAAATTAATGAGCTAATTAATTTCTTAAAAAATCCTTCCAAAATGGGAATCTTAATAAATTAAAATCAAAATAATAATAATGCATAATTAGAAATCAAAAAATAAAATTCCAACATCGGCATATTTTTATGTATAAAATTTTTATTATTTCAGCGGAAGTTTCTGGAGACGTGCAGGGAGCTCAATTAGCAATAGCCTTAAAAAAAGAAATCCCTAATTTAGAAGTATCGGGAATAGGCGGAATTAGAATGCAAAACTCCGGAGTAAAACTTCTTTTTAACAGTTCTAATTGGGGTGCAATTGGATTTATAGAAGCTTTTAAAAAAATTCCCGGACTTTTATTTAAACTTTTAAAAATAAAAAAACATATTTTAACTCTAAACCCAAATTTAGTAATTTTTATCGATGCTCCGGCGATTAATTTAAGATTGGCTGAATTTACAAAAAAAAATAAAATTAAAAGCTTATATTTCTTCCCTCCTTCCGCTTGGTCGGAGAACCTTAAAAAAGCCAGATATATTGCCGGTTTAGTAGATTATATCGTTCCAGTTTTTCCTTTTACGGTTAATACCTATAAAAAAGCCGGAATTAAAGTTTATTATTTTGGACATCCTTTAATAGATCGATTAAATAATGTAAATAAAAATAAATTGAACCATAAACTTGCAAATTTACCTGAAGATTGTATCCCGATTGGAATTTTTCCGGGCTCCCGCGCCCAAGAAATAAAATTTTTACTCCCGATAATTTTAAAAAGCGCGCATTTAATTATTAAAAAATTGCCTAAAGCTCATTTTATTTTACCTCTGGCATCGATAAATTTAAAAAATCTAATTTATAAATTTACTGAAAATAATCATCTCCCTTTAACAATAGTAAATTCCCCTCTGGATGCAATGAAAATAGCTAAACTTCTAATTTTAGCTTCAGGAAGCGCTTCTTTAGAAGCCGCTTATTTTTTAAACCCGATGATAATTTTATATAAACTGCATTATTTAGATTATTTTTTTTCTAAATTATGGGTTAAAATTCCATTTATGGGGCTCCCCAATTTAATTTATGGAGAAGAAATTGTTCCTGAACTATTGCAAAAAAAAGCTAATCCAGTTAAAATTTCTAAATTAGCCTTAAAAATATTAAATAATGAAGAAGAACAAATTAAAATTAAACAAAATAATCTATGCTTAATAATAATAAAGCCAAAGACATTATATTAATTACCAATAGCCCGGGCGAACTTTCTTCCTGGGTTAAAAATACTTTGGAAAAATTAAAAAGTTTATCTTCCGATAGAATTATTATTTTACTTGTCCCCTGTCCTTACGCCAGCGGAAAAGAAGAAGAAATTGCCAAGAATTTAGAAGGCGTAGATTTAGTAATTGCTCCGGGCGATTTCATTAAATTCCTTCTTGGTTTATATCCAAATGGCTATAAACCAGCTAAAGCTGGAGTAGTAGTCTTTCTGGGAGGGGATTTTTGGCATGCTTTATTAATAGCTAAAAAACTTAAATTTCCCGCAGCAGCTTATTCAATGAGAGCTTCCCGCTGGAACAAGTATTTTGAATACTTGGGAGTGAGCGATAATTCTGTAAAAGAATTTCTAATTAAATGGGGATATCCGGAAAAAAATATAGAGGTGGCGGGCAATTTAATGTTTGATCAAGTCTGCCCGGTTTATAAAAAAGAAGAAGCTCTTAAACTCTGGAATCTAACAGAAGAAAATATAATCATCGGAATTTTTCCGGGAAGCCGTCTTTATCATGTAAGAGAAAGTTTGCCATTTTTTCTAAAAGCAGCTGAAGAAATTAAAGAAAATTTTTCGCAAGCCCGGTTTTTTCTCGGGCTTTCTCCTTTTATAACGCTTAACGAACTTAAAACCTGTCTTAAACCCAGTCCAAGCGGGATAGAAGGAACAAGCGCTGAATTATTTTCTAAGGAAAAAATAAATTATCTTAAAACTAAAAATGGGATACTGGTTCAAGTTGTTAATCAATATCAATATGATTTAATGAATTTATCCGCTTTAGCTTTAACTATTCCGGGAACTAATACCGCAGAATTAGCGGTATTAGGCACGCCTATGATTGTAGCCTCCAGTTGGAAAGCTAAAATTCCCCGAGGAGGATTAACGGGTTTTTTAGGCTCTATATTAACTGGATATGCTAAGAAAAAATTTTTATTTTGGATTTTAAAAAGGATAAAATACACTGCCCTGCCCAATCAAATGGCTAAAGAAGAAATCGTTCCTGAAATAATCGTAGAAAATAAAGCCCGAGAAATCACTCAAGTAGCCGTAGAACTGTTAAAAGATAAAAAGAAACAAGAAGAAATGTCGCTAAAACTTAAAAATTTAATTAAAAGAAATTCATCTTCAGAAAAAATGGCTCATTTGATTTTGAAAGCGCTAAATTCCAATCAAACTAAAACTAAATTTAATTTTAGAGAATGGGTTTTTAAATGGCGGGGCTGGATTATTTCTCCATTGGCTATTTTAATTTTATATATTGCTAAACCAACTTTGTTATCTTTCAGAATAGGTATAACTTTAGCCGCCTTAGGAGAAATTTTACGTATCTGGGCAGTAGGTTATGCCGGCTCCACTACTAGAAAATCCGAACTGATTGCCCCAACTTTGGTTACCGCCGGCCCTTATGCTTATCTAAAAAATCCTCTTTATTTAGGCAATATTATCACTGCGACAGGTTTTTGCATAATGGCTTTAGGAAAAAGCACTTTCATAGAAAAAATAATTTTATTTTCTTTGTTTTTAATTTTTTATTTTATTATTTATTCTTTAATTATTTCTATAGAAGAAGATTACTTATTAAAAACTTTTGGAGAAACATATAAAAATTACTCAAAAAAAGTGCCGCGCATTATTCCTCGCTTAAAACCTTATACTAATTCTTCTGGAACTTTTAAATGGAATGTAATCTTTAAAGCCGAGATACATACTCTTATAATGTTAATTATAATTATATTAATAATGTATTGGAAATTATAACTATTATGGAAAATTTAAAAATTTATTATAGCGGAGATTTGCATAATAAGTTTACGCCATTTTACTTTTTTAAAAAAAAAATTAAAAGTAAAAATACTTTAATTTTAGACGGAGGGGATGCTATTTCAGGAAGTAATTTTACTTTTAATTCTCATGAGCCGATTTTAGATGAAATGTATGCCGCCGGTTATGATGCTATGGCTTTAGGCAACCGGGAATTTAATTATTTCCGCAAAATTTTAAGAAAAAGAATCTCTCAAACTAAATTTCCCTTTCTTTGCGCTAATTTAATAGATTTAAAAGGAAATATTAATCAATATCTCCAAGGCTGTTTAATTAAGAATATTAATGGCCAAAAAATAGGAATTATCGGCTTAACTCCAGTCCAATATAAAAGTTCGTCATTTTGGGTTAATTTGTCGGGGTTTAAATTTATTGACCCTGTTGAAGCGGTTTTAAAAATTTATGAAAATTTAAAAAAAGAAATAAATTTTTTTATAATTTTATCGCATTCGGGTTTTAAAGAAGATCAAAATTTAGCAAAATTTTTGCCGGGCAAAAATATAATTATCAGCGCTCATAGCCATATTATCCTTGATTCTCCTTATTCTATAGATGAAAACTTAATTTTTTCCGCCGGAGCTTATGGGAAATATTTAGGAGAAATTTTAATAAATTCTAAAGAAATTAAACATTCATTAATTCCGTTAAAATCATGGTTCGACGCACATTCCCCTCTAAATAATAATTGGAGCATCGGGTATCTATAAGCTGATATAAAGTTTGAAATTTATCTGGATTTAAGAAGAAAAATGAATAAAGATAAAAAAAATATATTATTTTTAAGCAATGGCTACGGAGAAGATACAATTGCGGTATCTTTAATTGAGGAATTAAAAAAACTATCTGATTTAAATTTTTTTGCATTACCTTTAGTGGGAGAAGGCACAGCTTACCAAGAATTTGGAATTAATCCTCTTTTTTCAGCTAAAATTCTGCCCAGCGGCGGATTAATTCCTGCTAATCATCTAAGCAATCCCTGGAAAGCTTTAACACAAGGTTTATGGAATTTAACCATAAAACAAATTAAAATTTTAAAAAAATACAAAAAAGAATTTAATTTAGTAATTTCTGTAGGAGATGCTTATCCGGTAATTTTGGGAGGATTATTTCTAAAACTCCCTCAAATTTTTGTAGGGACCGCTAAATCTGATTATTTTTGCGCTTATTCTAAAATAGAAAAATTTATTTTTAAAAAATATGCTAAAATAGTTTTCTCCCGAGATGAAATTACCGCTGAGAGCTTAAAAAAAGAGGCGGTTAATGCCCTTTATTTAGGTAATGCTATGATGGATAGCTTAAAAATCACTAAAATTAATTTTAATATTAAAGGAAAAATTTCTATCGGAATATTACCTGGAAGCAGAGGAAAAGCTTATGAAGATTTTCCGATTATTTTAAAAACTGTCGAGCGCTTAAAAAATTATGATATTCCTTTGAATTTTCTTATGGCTCTCCCCTCTTCTTTAGATTTAAATTTAATAAAACAAATTTCTCAAAACTGTTCATGGAATCTTAATAACGAAAATTCATCTTTAAAACTTTATCTTTACAAAGAAAACCAAATAATTCATTTATTCCAAAATTATTTTGGCGATGTATTAGAGCAAGCCTATTTAATTTTAGGGCAGGCTGGCACTGGCAATGAACAAGCCGCAGGTTTAGGCAAACCGATAATTGCATTTGATTTTAAGCCTGAAAAATTAAGCTGGTATCGTTTAAGGCAAAAAGGACTCTTGGGAGAAGCCATCTTGGTAGTAAAAGACGATCCTCAAAAAATCTCTAAAGAATTAATTAATATAATTGAAAATAAAAATCTTTATAAAAAAATGAGTGAAATAGGAAAAAAACGCATGGGTGAAAATGGAGCAAGCCAAAAAATCGCTCAATATATCTTAAAATTTATAAATAATGAATTGGATTTCCCGTTAAAAGATGCAGGGCTTCGGAATAAATTTCTGAATATGTAGGGTGGGCTCTTATAACCTCAGCCATTTTATCTATAGTCAAACCAAATTTTAGGGCTAACGCTCCTTCATGAATTATTTCCGCAGCCTTTTCTCCAATAATATGTATACCTTTTAACTTTCTAGTTTCCTTTTCAGCCACTATCTTTATAAGTCCTGAAATTTCTCCTTCGCTGTGCGCTCTCCCCATTACTCTATAAGGAATGCTTGCAACTTGCGGATTTTCTACCGCTTCTTCTTGTAAGCCCGCAAAAGCTGCTTCAGGATGACTATAAACGCAATTAGGAATAACCGAATAATCCATTAAAGCTTTTTCTCCCGCAAGATTTAAAGCGGCAATCATCCCTTGAAGAGAAGAAATATGAGCTAACATCGGGCTCCCAAAAACAATATCTCCGGCAGCGTAAATTTCGGGAATATTTGTTTGCATAGTATTATCGGTTTTTATTCTCCCTTTTTCTAAAATAAGACCAATTTTTTCTAAACCTATATTTTGGGTATTAAAACGCCTTCCTATAGCTTGAAGAATAAAATCATAAGACTCTGCTTTATCATCGCTAAAAGTAACTTTTAGATTCTCAATTCTCTCAATTTTACAATTTAACTTAATTATTATCCCTTTTTTCTTAAGTTCACGGGCAAGTATTTCAACTATTTCAGAATCAAATCCGGGAAGAATCTGGGGGAGCATTTCTACTAAAGTTACCCGGCTTCCAATTTCGCTAAAAAAACAAGCTAATTCTACGCCTACCGCTCCCGCTCCTATAATCAAAAAATTTTTAGGAATTTCTTTAATATTTAAGGCTTCATCACTGGTTATTATTCCATCTCCTTCGAAAAGACGCATAACTTCTGTGCCTGTAGCTATAATAACCGCATCAGCTTTAATTAATTCTCCTGAAACTTCTACTTCATAAGGGCTTAAAAATCGACCCTTTCCTTTTATTAAGCGCACAGCTCGTTTTTTAAGCAATCCTTCTATAGCGTTTTGCAGGGTTTTAATGACTTTATTTTTACGCTCCTGCATAAATATTAAATCAGGATAAGCTCCTTCTACTTTAATGCCATATTTAGCGGCTTCTTTTATTTTATAATATAAATGGCTTGAAGTGAGTAATGTCTTTAAAGGAATACAACCTCGATTAAGGCAGGTGCCCCCTATTTCTTTTTCCTCAATCAAAATAACTTCCAACCCTTTTTTAGCGCTTATTAATGCCGCTACATAACCGGCCGGCCCTCCCCCAATAATTACTACTTTTTTAGGCATAATTATAATGATTTTTCTTCATTTCAGCATCTTTTACCTGCAAAAAGGAAGAAAAAATAGTCAAGCCTTCTTTAGGAGGTTCGAAAAAGTAAATTTATAAAATATTATATACAATATGCGCTAGTTGTTCCGATATTACTTATACCAAGTTGCAATCATACTGATATAAAATAGTGTAATTCGAGGATTCATTAATGGGTCTGGAAGAAAGGGGATGTTTGAGCGATGTTAAGCGGACTTGGCGTAGTGTATCCGCTTGAGAGCGTAAACACAACGACGAAATAGTCATTTAACAATTACATTATCCAGATATTCTTTTGCTTTACAAGATTATTCGGCTTTCTGCGCAACTTATTTGCGAATGACTCTTATTTAATATATCTTTAATTGCAACTTGGCATTACCTCTGCAATGACACGCTTATAAACATGCAGGAAAATATTTATAAAAAGATTAATCTAAGTAAAATAAGAAAATTCTGCGAAAAATTATATAGTTCACGGGTCTGTTTCTGGAGCGTTAAACAGAAACAGAGGTTTTTTGATGGTCGGGCCGCCATCTGATTTTAAAGTCAGAGGGCGGATTTTTTTAAAAAATTAGAAGTGTCTCCATGGGAAAGATATGAGAAGAATATTTATTTTTATACTGCCTTTGTTGTTTATAACGGCAATTGTTTTTGTAATATTTGGTATATTTCAGGTCAGATCCGAAGAAGCAAAGATGATGGATGAAATTAAGAGAAAAACAAGAGCTGTGGCAGAAAGCACGGAATTTTCGGTAAAGTATATATTCCGGCACAATGACTTACAAGCCGCACAGCGTGTTGTGGAAAGATTTCAGAAAAGAGAACGGCTGCAGGGTTGCGTTATTTATGACAAAAATGAAAATATTGTGGCAATTACAGAAAGATTTGCCGAATGGAAAGAAAAAGACAAGCCCTATTTAAACGAAATTATAAAAGACAAAGTCCCCCAAGAAAACACGTTAAGTTGATCTTACCCCAAAAAAATGGACACACAGTTAAGCTGCCAGCAGTTCAAAATTTGCCGGACTTTTGTACCCTAATGACGAATGTCTTCTGATACGGTTATAAATAATTTCAATATATTCAAAAATGCTCCTTTTTG
>JACPDS010000077.1:16475-19442 GCA_016183885.1 Armatimonadota bacterium | reverse complement strand
TATTAATTAAAGAAGAAGAAATAAATAAAAAAATAAATGAAATAGCTGAAAAAATTAATTTTGATTATCAAAGTAAAAAAGTATTCATAATTGTAGTCTTAAAAGGAGCAATGTTTTTTGTAGCCGATTTAATTAGAAAACTTAAAATTCCTATTACTTTAGATTTTGTCTCTATTTCTAGTTATGGAAATTCCGCCGCTACTTCTGGAGCAGTAAAAATTTTAAAAGATTTAGAAGAAAATATAGAAGGTCAAGATTGTATAATTGTAGAAGATATAGTAGACACTGGTTTAACTTTAGATTATTTAATTAAAATTCTCAAATTGCGAAATCCATTAAGTATCAAAGTTTGTTCTTTTTTAGACAAACCATCAAGAAGAATTCTAGAAATAGAAATAGATTATAAAGGTTTTGAAATTCCTGATAAATTTGTAGTAGGTTATGGATTAGATTTTGCTGAATATTATAGGAATTTACCTTTTATCGCGACTTTGAAAAAAGAAGTTATTAAAAAAAACATCGACCCGCTCCGACGATAGATCGGAATGAGCAGAATATTCTTGAGAGAGATAATAATTAAAGGAAATTTTTTATATGTGGCAGCTTTATAAAATTCAACAATTAGATCAAAATCTTGAAGAGCTTAAAACTCAAAAAGAAAATCTAGATAAAAGCGAAGAGCTTTTAAAATCGATAAAAGAAATGGAAATTCAAATTAAAGAAGATCGAGATACTTTATTAAAAAACCAAATAAAAATGAAAGATTTAGAATTAGAAGTCCAATCTTTAGAAGAAAACCACAAAAGAATCGAACAAAAACTTTATACCGGGAACAGCACAAATATCAAAGAATTATCAGGATGGCAAAAAGAAACCGAACAAATCAGCCAAAAAAAATTTAAAATTGAAGATCGCATTTTAGATCACTTAGAAGAACAAGAAAAGTTGAATTTAAAAATTAAGCAAGAAGAAGAAAAATTAACTCAACTTCAAGATAATTATCATAAAATTCAAATTAAGTTAGAAGAAGAATTAAAATATTTAAATGAATTAATCAAAAATACTCAAGGTAGTCGTGATAAGCTAGCTCAAAGTTTAGAAGAAGATTTATTACAAACTTATGAAGAAATACGTCTAAGAAAAGGAGGAATAGCTGTAGTAAGACTGCAAAATGGTAATTGCGGGGGCTGTTTTATGAATTTACCCGATTCGATAATTAATCGAGTTAAAGAGAGAAGATTAATATTTTGCAATAATTGCGGGAGAATTTTAACTGAACAATAAATATAATTAAGAATTAAGAATGAAGAATTTAAAAACAAACTTAAAAAATCATTATGATGTAATTATTATTGGAGCCGGACCGGCCGGAATTTTTGCCGCTTTAGAATTAATAAAAAAATCTAATTTAAATATTTTGATTTTAGATAAAGGCAAAGACATCGATAAGCGCAGTTGTTCAGTGCTGATTAAAGGTATTAAATGCACGCGCTGTTTAACCTGCGATATTCTATGCGGATGGGGAGGAGCCGGGGCTTTTTCCGACGGAAAGCTTACTCTTTCCAGAGGAGTGGGCGGACAATTAGAAAATTATATTAAAAAAGAAGAATTGGAAGATTTAATTAAATATACAGATAAAATTTACCTTAGATTTGGAGCTTCTAAAAAAATATATGGAGAAGATGAAGATGCCGTAAGTGAACTTTGTCATAAAGCTTCTATGGCTAATTTAATTTTAATCCCCAGCAAATTAAGACATCTAGGGACCGATAAATGTTTATTAGTTTTAAAAAATATGCGGGAATATTTATATAAGAAAATTGATATTGCTATGGAATATAATGTTAAGAAAATAATCGTCGATAATTTAGAGGTAAAAGGAGTAGAATTAGAAGATGGTAAATTAATTTCCAGTAAATATATAATCGTTGCTCCGGGAAGACAAGGCGTAAGCTGGTTGAATGAAGAAACCAAAAAATTAAATTTACGCACTTTAATTAATCCAGTTGATGTAGGAGTGAGAGTAGAAGTGCCGGCAGCATCAGCTTTGCCGTTTACCGATAAAATTTATGAAGCTAAATTTATTTTTTATTCAAAACATTTCGATGACAAAGTAAGAACTTTTTGTATGTGTCCTAATGGCGAAGTTGTTTCCGAATACTCGGATGGATTAATTACAGTAAATGGACATAGTTATGCCCGCAAAAAAACAAAAAATACTAATTTCGCTCTTTTAGTAAGCAAGACTTTTACAGAACCTTTTAAAGATCCTATTTCTTATGGACAATATATCGCCCGTTTAGCTAATTTATTAGCTGGTAAAGTGATGGTGCAAAGATTAGGCGATTTAGAAATGGGGAGGCGCTCCACGCCCGAGAGATTAAATAAAAGTATTGTCCAGCCCACCCTAAAAGAAGCTACGCCGGGAGATTTAAGTTTGGTTCTGCCGTATCGTCATTTAAGCAGTATTTTAGAAATGTTAAAAGCGCTTGATCAAGTTGCTTCGGGGATTTATTCTAATCATACTTTACTTTATGGAATAGAAGTTAAATTTTATTCTACTTTGCTCGTAGTTAATCAAAATCTTGAAACCAAAATTAAAAATTTATTTGCCGCAGGCGATGGGGCTGGAATAACACGGGGGCTAATGCAGGCTTCAGTTTCAGGGATTATCGCCGCTAGAGGAATTCTTGAAAAAACCTCTTAAATTAGAATGGAAAAAACTTTAAGCAGTAAATTAATTTATTCCGGTGAATTAATTAATTTACTTAAAGAAAAAGTTAAATTAAAAAATGGCAAAACTGCTTTTCGAGAAATTGTTTGCCATCCAGGTTCAGTAGTTGGAATGATTCTCACTTTAAATAAAAAAATAATTTTAATTAAACAATATCGTAAAGCTGTTAAAAAATTTCTATGGGAACTTCCTGCGGGTCGAATAGAAAAAGGTGAAAATTTAAGAGAGGCGGC
>JACPDS010000077.1:0-16450 GCA_016183885.1 Armatimonadota bacterium | reverse complement strand
GGCAAAAAGAGAAATCTTGGAAGAAACAGGCATAAAATGCGGTAAAATCAAAAAAATAACTTCTTTTTATTCATCCCCTGGGTTTTTAAATGAAAAGCTTACTCTTTTTTTAGCATGGGAAAAAGAACGAAAATTTCAAAAATTAGAAGATGATGAAAATATAAAAATTAAAGAAGTTGATTTAAATGAAGCTTTAAATATGATTCTGCGCTCTAAAATTAAAGATGCAAAAACTATTTTAGGAATTTTAATTTTGCAGGCAAGTTTTAAAAAATTTGACAAAAGAGTAAATTTATAAGCCGGATTCTGTATCCCAACGGGATGATGATCATTAATCTAGGCTTAATGTTTCCATTAAGCTCATGCGACCTAACCCGAGGAATTATAGCGGAACCACTATCATAAAACATTATATATTTAAGTTTATATTACTTAAACTTAAATTATTAATATTTTATTCTTCCTCCTATTTGGTCTTGCTCCGGGTGGGGTTTACCTAGCCTCCGATGTCGCCATCGAAGCGGTGAGCTCTTACCTCGCCGTTGCACCCTTACCTTCCAAATTAAATAAAAATAAGTTTTAATGTTATTTTTCATCTAACTATAGACGGCGGTCTACATTTCTGTGGCACTTTCCTTTAAGGTCGCCCTCACTGGGGGTTACCCAGCACCCTGTCCTATGGAGTCCGGACTTTCCTCCCCGGCATAACGTCGGAGCGATCATCCAATTTACTCTTTTGTCAAAGAAAATCCCCTCTTTTTAATAATAACATAATTTAAGGCTAAAGTCAAAATTTTTGCGGGATATTTCCCATTGGCAAGACTAAAATTTATAATTTGTATCTATTAATTCAAATAATCCAGGAACCTCTTCAAATAAAACTTTTTTTACTTTTTCCTGCCATAAATTAATAAATATTTCTTCTTCTTGAGGAGTAGCTACTTTTAAAAGGCATCTTCTATAATATTTACTCATATCATTTGATTGGGGTATCAATTCAGGATGATATTTTATTTTGATAGTTTTCTTAGTATCTTCTCTTTGGAAAATAAATTCTCCGTATTCTTCATTTTCCGCATCAAAGATGAGTTTATTTGCTCTTTTAAATTTTCCCGATAAACCATGAAATCCTGTTTCTAGAGCAGCGCCGGTAATAAAAGATATTACTTGAGCCATTGGTCCATTTGCTCCATCAGCAGGCATCCCTAATACAGCTGATTTTATTTCTCCGCGCACCGGCAGTTCATTTTCATATAAAAATTTTAATGCTTTTTGAGTTAATTTATAGGCGCCTGAAACGGCGGGACAAGAATGACCGGCAAGTTTTACAATATCAGCATAAGTAAATATAAATACTTGATCCTTATCCATTGCTCCTAAAAATATAGCAAGGGGATCACGTAATTTTATGGGTTCAACTAAATCATAAAATTTTTGTTTCCAAATAGTTTTGTTTTCTGTCATATTATTAAGATTAATTTAAAAATTATATAAATAAGGCGTTATTTTGTTAGGAGATATGCGTTTCATCAGCTTGCTGGAGCTTGCTGGCTTAAGCGGGTTCAATAAATTGAACCCCTACAAATTGAGCCCCTGCCCTCCTTTTTGGTCAGCCCAGAATATAAAATTAAAATTTTTAAAATTTGCACTTAATATAAATCTGCTTCAACTTTTTTTATTTCGGGGACATTTTTCATAATAACTTCTTCTACGCCGGCTTTTAAGGTCATACTTGCTCCAGGACACCCGGCGCAAGCCCCGATTAAACGCACTTTAACTGTCTTAGAAATTTCATCTACATCTATTAACTCGACATCTCCGCCGTCTGCTTGGAGATACGGTCTTACTTGGGATAAAGCAATTTCAACTTTTTTCTTTAATTCTTTTGAATTAGATTCTGTTTTCTTGGTTTTAGTTATATTTACCATCCAATCTTTTGGCCCTTCTTGAATATATTCCCAAATATATGCATTTTTGTATTCACCTTCAAATTCGTAACGAAGCGGTTTCGGATCGTGATCATTGATTATTTGGAGTGTCTCCCCGATATTTAATTTTTCCCACTCTTCAAATATTTTTGGATGCCGGTCAAATACAAAAATATTCCTTAAATCCAGTTTAAATATTTTTTCGGTATTTTTTTCTAACATATTTTTTTCTCCTTTCATTTTAAATGATACTACATTAGTATCATTTTGTCAAGTTTTTTTATAATAAAAAGGATAAAGTTATTATTATGAAAAATTAATTTAGTGTGCGGAAAGAAACCATTCTTATTTTAGATTATGGTTCTCAATATAATCAATTAATTGTAAGACGGGTAAGGGAATTAGGCGTTTATAGTGAATTAATTTCTCTAGAAACGCCCTGGAAGAAAATTTTAGCTTTAAATCCCAAAGGTTTTATCTTATCAGGCGGACCGGCAAGCGTTTACGAATCAAATGCTCCTTCAATTCCCTCTAAAATTTTAACTATCGGTCTTCCAATTTTAGGAATTTGCTATGGGATGCAATTATTAGCTCAAAATTTTGGAGGAGCGGTTGTTTCGGGCGAAAAAAGAGAATATGGAAAAAATAAATTTAAGGTAATTAAAAAAGAACCTTTATTTAAAAGAATACCTAATCAAAGTATTGGCTGGATGAGTCATGGAGATGCGGTGGAAAAAATTCCTTTAAATTTTGAAATTCTAGCTTTATCAGAATATAATAAAATCGCCGCCATTGGAGATTTAAAAAGAAATATTTTTGGCCTGCAGTTCCATCCTGAAGTAATGCATACCGCTTATGGCAAAGAAATTATAAAAAATTTTTTAGAAATTTGCAAATGCAGTTTTTCATGGAATACTAAAAGTTTTATTGAGGAAACTTTAAAAGAAATAAAAAAAGAAATAAAAAATAAAAAAGTTATTTGCGCTTTCTCTGGAGGAGTAGATTCTACTGTGGCGGCTTCCTTAGTAAGTAAAATAGCCGGAAATAATTTAATTTGTATTTTAGTGGATAATGGACTTTTACGCTTAAATGAGATAAAATTTATTATAGAAACCTTAAGTAAATTTACTAATTTAAAGATTAAATCAGTAAATTTTGAAAAGCATTTTTTAAAAAAATTAAAAGGTGTAATCGACCCGGAAAAAAAACGCCGAATAATTGGAAGGGAATTTATTAAAGTTTTTGAAAAAGAGGCTGGAAAAATTGGAAAAGTTTCTTATTTAGTTCAAGGAACTCTTTATCCCGATGTAATTGAAAGCGGGAAATCTAAAGGAAAAGAAGCTTCTATTATTAAAACTCATCATAATGTTGGAGCATTGCCTTTAAAAATGAAATTTAAATTAATTGAACCTTTAAAATATTTATTTAAAGATGAAGTAAGAGAAGCAGGTTTTTCTTTAGGCTTGCCTAAAGAAATCTTACTTCGCCAGCCTTTCCCTGGTCCTGGTTTAGCGGTAAGAATTATCGGAGAAGTAACTAAAGAACGTTTAGAAGTTTTAAGACTCGCGGATAATATTTTTCAGGAAGAAATAAAATTATCTAATTTGCAAGGTAATATTTGGCAATATTTCGCAGTGCTTTTACCTTTAAAAACTGTAGGTGTAATGGGAGATAAACGCACCTATCAAGAAATTATCGCCATTCGAGCGGTTACTTGCGCCGATGGAATGACTGCTGATATTGCTAAGATTCCCTGGAAAGTTTTACAAAAAATTTCTACCAGAATTGTAAATGAAGTAAAAGGAATTAATCGAGTGGTTTATGATTTAACCTCTAAACCGCCGGGGACAATTGAATGGGAATAAAAGAAGTGAATAGTAATTAGTGAATAGTGATTAGTGAATAAAAAAGTGAAAGTTTTAGTAATTGGAAGCGGCGCAAGAGAACACGCTCTGACATGGAAAATTAGTCAGTCTAAAAAAGTTTCTAAGATTTTTTGCGCTCCCGGAAATGCGGGAACAGAAAAATTAGCGGAAAATGTTGATATTTCAGCTCATTCTATCCACAGGTTAGCTGATTTTGTTAAGGAAAAGAAAATTGATTTAACTATAGTCGGTCCTGAATATCCTTTAGTAGAAGGCATTTTTGATGTTTTTAAGGCTTTAAGTTTGCCAATTTTTGCCCCTTCTAAAGGAGCTGCGCAATTAGAAGGCAGTAAAATTTGGGCTAAAAAATTTATGAAAAAATATAAAATACCTACCGCTTTATTTAAAATTATAGATAATTATGAAGAAGGTTTAAAAAATTTAAAAGAATTTCCTTTTCCTTTAGTAATTAAAGCTAATGGTTTAGCTCAAGGAAAAGGAGTAGAGATTGTCAAAAATTTAAAAGAAGCGGAATCTATTTTAAAAAAATTTATGCAAAAAAAGATTTTAGGAAAATCGGGAGAAAAAATTATTTTAGAAGAATTTTTAGAAGGAAAAGAGATTTCTATACTTTCCTTTATAGACGGAAAAACTATCCTGCCTATGGTAAGCGCCTGCGATTATAAGAAAATTTATAATGGGGACATTGGACCAAATACCGGCGGGATGGGAGCTTATCCTCCGGCTTCTTTTTTAAATGCAAGTTTAAATAAAGAGATTTTAGAAAAAATTATTTATCCAACTTTAAACGGAATTCAAAAAGAAAGCTTGGATTATAAAGGCGTATTATATTTTGGTTTAATAGCTGCTAAATCAGGAGTTAAAGTTTTAGAATATAATGTGCGTTTTGGAGACCCGGAAACTCAAGTGATTTTACCGAAACTAAAAAATGATTTAGTGGAAATAATTTTAGCGGTTATTTCTCAAAATTTAAGTAAAATTAATTTAAAATGGCGAAGAGAAAATTTTTGCGGAGTTGTAGTTTCCTCTTTTGGTTATCCCGGAGAATTTAAAAAAGAAATACCTTTGCCTGATTTAACTAAATTGAAAGATGTTTTAATTTTTCATGCCGGCACAAAAAAAGAAAATTCCAAACTTTTAAGTAATGCAGGAAGAGTTTTGACAATCGTAGCAAAAGGAAATAATTTAAAAGAAGCTCATAAAGCGGTTTATCAAAACTTAAATAAAATAGATTTTTCTAATTTTTATTATCGAAAAGATATTGGGAAAATTGGCTGGTGTTAAAAGTTTTATAAAATGTGAATAAAAGAGTGAATAAGAATAAATAGATTCTATTCACCAATCACTATTTACTAAAAAAACAAAGGAATACTTGTATGAAAGAGTGCTGCGCTGTAGTTGGAATTTATGCTCCCGGAAAAGATGTAGCGGTTTTAACTTATTTTGCTTTATACGCCCTGCAGCATCGCGGGCAGGAAAGTTCCGGAATAGCTGTTAGCAACGGTAAAAATATTGAATGTTATAAAGAGATGGGTTTAGTTTCTCAAGTTTTTACTCAAGAAATCTTACAGCGTTTAAAAGGACATATTGCAATAGGTCATAATCGTTATTCCACGTCCGGAACAAGTAAAATTCATAACGCTCAGCCGGTAATTTTAAAAACTCACCTTGGAACAATAGCTTTAGCGCATAATGGAAATTTAATTAATTATGAGCATTTAAAAAAAATGCTTTTAGAGAGAGGATTAACTTTTGCCACAAGTTCTGATAGTGAAGTAATCGCTAAACTTTTTGCTTTATCCGAAGCTGATACTTTGGAAGAAAAAATTTCCAGTATTATGGGAGAGCTGCGCGGGGCATATTCTATTACTATGTGCACTCCTAATGAATTAATTGGATTTCGAGATCCTTTAGGAATCCGCCCCCTTTGTATAGGGAAAATTAACGGGGGGTGGGTTATCTCTTCAGAAAGCTGCGCTTTAAACACTATTGGCGCGGAATTTATTAAGGAGATTCCTCCGGGGGAAGGAGTAATTATTTCTCAAGATGGTTTAAAAAGTTTTGCAGGCAGGAAATTAAAACAGGAATCTTTATGTATTTTTGAATATATTTACTTTGCCCGCCCGGATTCTCTTTTAAATAATCGCTCAATTTATTCGGCGCGTTATAATATGGGACGAAAACTTGCCAAAGAATGGCCGGTAGAAGCAGATGCGGTTATGGCTATTCCGGATTCAGCCGTGCCTGCGGCAATGGGTTTTTCTTATGAGAGCGGCTTAACATATATTGAGGGATTAATAAAAAATCGTTACATCGCTAGAACTTTCATTCAACCAGAAGATCATTTAAGAAAATTAGGCATAAAATTAAAATTTAATCTGGTTGTAGAAAATATTAAAAATAAAAAATTAGTGGTAATTGATGATTCTATAGTAAGAGGAAATACCACCAAAGCCATTGTAAAACTTTTAAAAGAAGCTGGAGCAAAAGAAGTGCATATCAGGATTACTTCTCCTCCTATGCAGCATCCTTGTTTTTTAGGCGTAGATACGGCTACTTACGGCGAATTAATTGCCGCTAATAAAAATATTTCTGAAATTGCCGATTTTATCGGAGCAGATTCTTTAGGGTATCTTTCCTTAGAAGGTTTAATGGAGGCTACAGGGTATAACCGTGAAAAATTTTGCGCGGCCTGCTTTAATGGGGAATATCCTTTATTATTTGATGAAAAAATTGAATAAGATTAATTTAGCAGTTCTAATTTCCGGGAATGGTTCTAATCTGCAGGCGATTATTCGCGAAATTCAAAAAAATAATTTAAGCGCGAGAATTAATGTAGTAATAAGCAGTAACCATAAAGCTTATGTATTGATTAGAGAAAAAAAAGCTAAAATTCCTATTGAAATTTTAAATTTTAAAGATTATATTAAACATGAAAACCGTAAAATTTTTGAGAAAGATTTAATAAAAATAGTTAAAAAATATGAAGTCGATTTAATTGTTTTAGCTGGTTTTATGGTAGTTTTATCAAAAGAATTTTTAAAACATTTTTCATTCCGGGTAATTAATCTTCATCCCTCAATTTTACCTAAAAGGTTAAATGATAATTATGTGATATTGCCCGATAAAACTAAATCTCCTGTATTTAGAGGATTAAATGCTATTTCGCAAGCTTTAAAACATAAAGTTAGCTGCGCAGGCTGTACTGTTCATTTTGTTTCGCCTCAAATAGATAAAGGTAAAGTAATTACTCAAGCTTTAGTTCCTGTTAAAACAAAAGATGATTTAAAATCTTTAACTAAAAAAATTCATCTTCAAGAACATAAAATTTTAATTGAAGCGATTAAAATTTTAATTAAAAAATTATGCAAATTTTAGTGGCAAAAAAAATTGGATTTTGTTTTGGAGTTAAAAGAGCTATAGAATTAGCTTATCAGACTCTAGAAAAATCAAAAAGTGAAAATTCCCCCTTGGTTTTCACTTTAGGACCGATTGTGCATAATCCCCAGGTGGTTAGACAACTTGAGAAAGATGGAATTATAACCATAAATGATTTAAAAGAAATTAAAAAAGGTTATCTTTTAATCCGCACACACGGAGTGCCCCCGTTAGTTTTAAGCGACGCTGAAAATAAAGGATTAACTATTATTGACGCTACCTGTCCTTTAGTTCAAAGAATTCACAAGATTGTTACTAATTTAAAAAAAGAAAACTATCAGATAATTATCATTGGACATAAAGATCATCCGGAAGTAGTTGGAATTGCCGGTTATGCAGGCAAAGATCATCAAGTAATTGAAAAAATAGAAGATTTAGAAAAAATTAAACTTGACAAAAAATTAGGAATAGTAGGTCAAACCACTTTATTTATAGATAATTTCCAAAAAATAGTTTTAAATTTAATTGAAAAAGCTTATGAATGTAGAATTTATAATACTATTTGTTTTGAAACTCAAGCCAGACAAAAAGCTACTTTAGATTTAGCTAAAGAAGTAGATTTAATGCTTGTAGTCGGAGGGAAGAATAGCTCCAATACCAAAAGACTGCTTGAGATTTGCAAAGAGTTAAATACTCCCGTTTATTTAATTGAAGGAGCAAAGGATTTAAAATTTTCATGGTTTAATCTCAAAAAAAAGATTGGTTTAACGGCGGGAGCTTCTACTCCCATTCGGATTACTCAAGAAGTGCTTAAAAAAATAAAAAATAATAAATAATAGTACAAAATAAAATTAAAAGAAGGATTTTTTAAAAATTTTTAGAATAAAAAATTAAATTTTTTATTTATATTTTTAAATTTATAAATATTTGTATATTAAAAATAGTGAAAACTTTCACTTTTCAGGAGGTGTAAAATATTTTGGAAGATTCTAATAAAATTACCCGGCGTGAGTTTTTAGTAAATTTAGGAGTTGGTTTTTCTTTTTTAGTTACATTTGGGAGTATTCTCTATACGGCTCTTAGATATATTTATCCGCCTTCAAAGGGATTAGAATCCGGAGCAAAACAAATTTTAGTAGGAAAAATTCAGGAAATTCCAGATGGAAAAGCTAAAGAATTTTTATTGCATTCCGCTCCGGCAGTTGTGGTTAATTTAAAAGGCGAATTTAAGGCTTTTACCACAAAATGTCCTCATTTAGGCTGTATTGTTAAGTGGGATTCCGGCAGAGGAATTTTAGTATGTCCTTGTCATGACGGCTTATTTGATTTAAATGGAAATGTAATTTCTGGTCCGCCTCCGCGAGGATTAACTAAACTTTCTACATTTGTAAAAGAAGATCAAATTTATGTAGGGAGAGAAAATTCATGATGAAAAATTTTTTTAAAAAAATTATTGATTGGAGCAATAAAAGATTAGATTTAACTAATCTAGCGGAGATATTTTTAAGTTTTAGCGGTTTATTATACGGAGAATTAGATCGCCGTTTAGAATTACATGAAGCTTTGCAAAAAGCTTTAAAAAAACCTGTTCCCAAACATGTTAATTTTAGTTTTTGTTTTGGAGGAATTACTTTTTTACTTTTTTTAATTCAAGTTTTTACGGGAATTTTACTTGCTCTTTATTACCGTCCATCTCCTGAAGCCGCTTATGAAAGCGTAAGACATATTACTAATGATGTCACTTTAGGCTGGTTAATTAGGGGAGTGCACCGCTGGGCGTCTACTCTAATGATAATTTTTGTCATTTTTCATACTTTAAGAGTATTTTTAACCGGAGTATATAAACCGCCTCGCGAATTAAATTGGATGGTGGGGGTATGTTTATTTGGAGTAACTTTAATCTTTGGTTTTACCGGTTATTTATTGCCCTGGGATCAATTAGCTTATTGGGCAACTACTGTGGGAACAGAAATTGCGGGAGGCGTGCCTATTATTGGAGATTTTTTACTTCTTATGATGCGCGGCGGAAAAGAAGTCAGCGGGGAAACTTTAACGCGTTTTTTTACCGGACATGTAATAATTTTACCTTTGGTTGTTTTCATATTATTAGGCTTGCATTTTTTAATGGTCCGCCGTCAGGGAATTTCAGGACCGCTTTAAAAGAGTGAATAGTAATTAGTGAATAGTGAATAGTTAGCGAAGCGCATGATTTTGATAATGCTTAAAATTAAGAAAGGGGTTTAAATGATAAAAAAATGAATAACGAAGAAAAATATGAGGAAGGAATACCTTTTTTCCCAAAACATCTTTTAAAAGAAGTTTCTATGGGATTTTTAATTTTAGCCTTGCTTTTTTTATTAGTAGCCCTTATTCCCGCTCATTTAGGCTCTAAAGCCGATCCTTTAAATACCCCCGCGCATATTAAACCAGAATGGTATTTTTTAGCGGTATATCAATTATTAAAATTAGTTCCTAAAACTCTAGGAATTTTAGCTCAAGGAATAATTTTAGCGGTTTTATTTTTATGGCCTTTTTTTGATCGAACGCTTGAAAGAAATCCTTTAAAAAGACCTCTTTTTTTTACCTTAAGTCTATTAGGTATTATTATTACTATTATTTTATCTATTTGGGGACAAATATCATAAAAAAATAAGATATCAAAATTTAAAATTATATTTTGAGGGAGAAGATATGAGAAAAACTGGGTTTATAATTATGAATTTAATAGTTTTTTTTATTTTTACTTTAAGCTTAGCTTTTGCGGAAAATTCTCAAAATTCTTGTTTAAGCTGCCATAATAGTATGAACCCTCAAATTGTAAAAGATTGGCAGGCGAGTATTCATTTTAACAAAGCCAATTGCGCCGATTGTCATGGAGGAGATCCTTATAAATCCGATCAGATGCAGGCAATGGATAAAAAGAAAGGATTTATTGGCAAGCCAAATAAAGTCGATATTCCCCGTATGTGCGCCAAATGTCATTCCGATCCTTTAAAGATGCGCCCTTATAATTTACCTATTGGACAATATGAACAATATAAAACCAGCGCGCATGGAAAGAGGCTATTAATTAACAAAGATCCTAAAGTTGCCCAATGCGCAAGCTGTCATGAACATCATAAGATTCTATCTAAAAAAGATCCTCAATCTCCAGTTTTTAAACCTAATATCCCTCAAACTTGCAGCCGCTGCCATTCTAATCAAAATTTAATGAAGAATTATAATATTCCCACTAATCAATATGAAAAATATCAAAATAGCATGCATGGGAATAAAGTGCTTAAAGAAAAGGAATTAAGCGCTCCGGCATGCGCCGATTGTCATGGCGTGCATGGGGCTGCTCCTCCAAAAGTAAAAGAAGTTGTTCAAGTTTGCGGAAATTGTCATTCTAAAGATCAAGAATATTTTGTTCAAGGCAGACATGGAACATCTTATCAGAAAATTGGAGAACCTAAATGTATTTCCTGCCATAATCATCATGATATAAAATTGCCTGTAACTAAGATGTTTATAGATAAAAATGAAGGGGTTTGCCTTAGATGTCATTCAGAAGATTCTTATCAATTTAAATTAGCTCAAGATTTTTCTAAAAATTTATTTGGGATGGAAGAAAAATACGCGGAAACTTCTTTTAAAATTGAAGAAGTGGAAAAAACCAGAATGGAAATAATCGATCTTAAAGCCGATTTAGAACAAGCCAAAACTTCAATGATTGAAGCTTGGGGCATTCAACATACATTAGATCAAGAAAAACTAAAAAATAAAATTACAGAAATTGATGAAATGTTAAATAAAGTAATTGTTTCGGCGGATGAGCGTTTAAAAGAATATGCTAAAAGGAAAAAACTTCTATTTATTATTGCCGGATTTTGTATTTTCAGCTCTTTAATTATTTATATGAAAGTAAGGCTTTTATAGAAAATAAGGACAATTATCCTTATTTTCTATTGCTTTCTTTGAATTTAATTTCTTCGATATAGTTTTCAATTAAGCTAAGTTCTTTTTCAGGTATATTTTTAAATTCAATTCCTAATTCATAAAGTCCGGGAATTTTTGTCTTAGCAGGTTTATTCCAGATAACTTTTGCTTTTAATTTAATTGAAATATTTTTAATTTCAAATTTGATATCTACATTAAAGTCTTCTTTTAAAGAAATATTAGAAAGCGCCATTAATCCGCCCGGGCTAATATTTACACAATAAAGCTCCAAAGTTATTTTTTTAAAATTAGGAATTCCTATATCTCCGAAAGTAAATTCTATTGGCAAAAGTTCTTTTATACGATCTTTGCGTAATTCTTTATTATCCATTACTGAAATTTTACCTCCTAAAATTCATAATATAAAAGCTTTAAGCGGTCAAATTTCAAGCCTTTTATATATTAGTATTTCCAGTATAACTTTAAATTATTAATCTCGTTTCTCTCTAAAGAATGGGAATAATTAAGTAAAAAATTCGAACTGAAGTATTTGCTAAAGAAAAAAAATTAATATCAACGAAGTCGCCTTTAGCTATTTTCCCTCTCCAGATTAAAGCCGCATTATTTAAAGTAATTAAGTTATAAGGGAAATCATTATCCGGTTTTGCAAATACTAATAATTCTCCAGAAGTTCGATTAATTGCAGTATGAAACAACCCTCCTAATTTATCAGCAGTGCATACTGCTAAAATGGCAATTTTATTAATATTTACCGGAAGAGATTTTATATCTATATGAGTTCTAATATAGGCTCCATAATTTCCTCTGTTATTAGTATCAACTGGAATATCATTTTCAGTTAATTCATCTTTCCCTTCAATATATTCAAAAGAAGAATAAACTTGAACCCAATAAGGATTTTTTTGATAATCATAAGTCGAATAAGCTGCTTTATCAGGATTATGGAAAATTCCCCGGGCATGGATAAAATTATTTAATACACGATTATAACGAGAAGGAAATTCTATTTTATTTACTAGTTTTTTTAATTTTTCTTCTTTATCCCTCCAGCGCAAAGACTTTAATTTAGGGAGGTTTTTTAAAATTTCAAAATTTGGATTAATTAACTCGCCTTCATCTACAACAATTGTTTGCAATAGAGTATCTTTGGAACAGGTGAATTCATACCAGCTTACTAAAGTTTCTTTAGGTTTAAGAGCATCCCATTTTTCTAATAATAAAGGAAGATTAGGACTTAAACTTCTTTTATCCGCTAAAATAGTTTCTCGGCTGATTTGTTCTGCTAGCGATCCGGAAACTAATGAATTAGAAGCTGCCTTCCAGCCTTTTTTATGAATATAAATTGTATTATCTTCTTCAAAGGAAGTAAGATAAATTCTTATTTCTTTATTTTTATCGGTTAAATTTTGATGATCAATTAACATCCTTATCCTTTTTTGCGCCGGGATAAAACTTTGAGCATAAATTCCATTTGCGCCAGTTTTATCAATTCCTAAATAATAATTATTTTCGTCAATACTTTCCGGTTGATCGCTTATTATTAAATATTGAGTAGGGCTCTTATCATCTTCAAACGGCAAATTTAAATGAAGATATGGGAATAAGCTGGAATAAGGAGGAAGTTCGGTGTTTTTAATATCTAAGTCTTGGGGAATTTCTAAATAATAAATTTCGGGATTTTTCTCTTTTATTTTTTCTAAATAATTTATTTCTAGATTTAATTTCTTTAAATTAATAATTTCTCCTATTTTTAATTGAGAAATTTTTTCAAAATTTATTGCGGGCAACTCTGAATCAGCCTTAAGAGAAATAGTTAAATTTAAGATAAATAAAAAAATAAGCAATAATTTAAAAATTTTCATATTTTATATTATTAAAATTCTATTTTTAAAATTTTTATCCTTTTAAATATAGGAGGAGAATAAAATAAAAAAAAGAATTTTAAATTTTAATAATCTTAAACAAATGAGGCTTTAAAAAATGAAAAATTATCTGGAAAATTATCGAAATAAAAAAATTATGATTACAGGGGGATTGGGTTTTTTAGGGAGTAATTTAGCTCATAGCTTAGTTAAAGTTCCCTGTGAGATTATTTTAATAGATGCAATGCTGCCTTTATATGGTGGAAATTATTTTAATATTGAAGAGATTAAGGAAAAATTAAAAATAGAGATTGCTGATATTCGCGATAAAGATAAAATGAATGAATTGGTAAAAGGACAGGATTATATTTTTAATATTGCCGGGCAGGTAAGTCATCTTGATTCTATGAGCGATCCTTTTTTAGATTTGGATATTAATGCCCGCGGGAATCTAGTTTTACTTGAAGCCTGCCGTAAATATAATTCTAAAGCAAAAATTATATATGCCGGCACAAGAGGTCAGTATGGAAAATTAGAATATGTTCCTGTAGACGAAAAACATAAAATGGAACCTACGGATATTTACGGGGTAAATAAAATGGCGGCGGAACATTATCATTTGATTTATAATCGTATTTATGGAATTAGGAGCGCTTCTTTAAGGATTAATAATACTTATGGGCCAAGACATCAAATGAAACATGGAAAATATGGAATTTTAAACTGGTTTATTAGAATTGCTTTAGAAAATGGAACAATTAAAATTTTTGGAGATGGCAATCAACTTAGAGATTATAATTATGTGGATGATGTAGTTAAAGCTATGCTTTTAACGGGAAGCAATGAAAAAAGCGCTGGAAATGTTTATAATTTGGGCAGCGGAAAACAAATAAAATTTATAGAATTAGTTGAAGAAATTATTAAGACTGCAGGTAATGGTAAAATAGAAAAAGTTCCATGGCCTAAAGAAAGAGCGGATATTGAAATAGGAGATTATGCGGCTGATTTTTCTAAAATTAAAAAAGAACTTAATTGGGAGCCTAAAGTTTCTTTGGATGAAGGATTAAAGAAAACCATTGAATTTTATAAAAGGAATAAAGAGCATTATTGGTAAAAATAATTTTAAAAATCGCTAAAATTATCGGGGATTTTCAAGCTAGACTCATTCTAACTTTATTTTATTTATTAATTATTTTTCCTTTTGGGATAATAATCAATTTTTTCGTTAACCCTTTAAAATTAAAAAGAAAAAAATTAATTACTTATTGGGAGAATAAAATTAAAAAATTAGATCTTTTAGAAGAAGCTAAAAAACAATTTTAATGTATATTCTAGGAATTTCTTCTTATTATCATGATGCCTGCGCCGCTTTAATTAAAGATGGACAAATTATTGCCGCCGCTGATGAAGAAAGATTTACCCGCCTAAAACATGATTATAATTTCCCCATTCAGGCAATAGATTTTTGTTTAAAAGAAGCTAAAATTGAGTCTAAAAATTTAGATTATGGTGTTTTTTATGAAAAGCCTTTTTTAAAATTTGAAAGAATTTTAATGACTATTTTAGCTAAACTTCCTCAAACTTTAGGCGTTTTCAGAGAATCAATGTTAAGCTGGCTTACCGATAAAATTTGGGTTAAGAGTCATATTAAAGAAAAATTAAATATTCCTGAAGAAAAAATATTTTTTTCCGAACATCATTATTCTCATGCCGCTAGTTCATTTTTTACTTCCCCATTCAAAGAATCCGCTATCCTTACTATAGACGGAGTAGGGGAGTGGACCACAGCGGCTTTAGGAATAGGGAAAGATTTAGAAATTAATCTTTTTCGAGAAATAAAGTTTCCCCATTCTTTAGGGTTGCTTTACAGCGCTTTTACAGCTTTTTTGGGTTTCGAAGTTAATGAAGGGGAGTATAAAGTAATGGGAATGGCTCCTTACGGCAAACCTAAATATGTAGAAAAAGTTTATAAATTAATTGAGCTTAAAGAAGATGGAAGTTTTAATTTAAATTTAGATTATTTTTCTTATCATTATTCCAAAGTTAAAACTTTTAACGCTAATTTTGAAAAATTATTTGGCAATCCGGTTTTGCCAAGTTTCAGCAATGAAATTAAAGAATATTACTGCGATATTGCCTCCAGTATTCAAAAAGTTGCCGAAGATATTTTAATTAAAATGGCAAATTTTCTTTATAAAGAAACTGAAATGGAAAATTTATGTATGGCTGGAGGAGTAGCTTTAAATAGCGCGGCTAATTTTAAAATTTTAAATCAAACTCCTTTTAAAAATATTTATATTATTCCAGCTTGCGGCGATTCAGGAGGAGCGGCAGGAGCGGCATTTTATCTATATCATCAGATATTAAAACATCCCCGGGTGTTTATTATGGAACACGCTTATTGGGGAAAAGCTTATAGCAATTTAGAAATTAAAGATTTTTTAGATCTTAAAGGAATTAATTACCAAAATTTTAGCGATGATGAAGTTTTATTAACTAAAATAGCCGAAGCTTTAAATAAAGGCAAAGTAATCGGATGGTTTCAGGGTAAATTTGAATACGGCCCGAGAGCTTTGGGGAATAGAAGCATTTTAGCTGACGCAAGAAAAAAAGAAATGAAAGAAATTGTAAATAAAAAGATAAAATTCAGAGAACCTTTTCGTCCTTTTGCGCCGTCTGTCTTAGAAGATAAAGCGGAAGAATTCTTTGAAATTGAAGAGGCTTGCCTACATTATCCTTTAAGATATATGCTTTATGTAGTTGCGGTAAAAGAAGATAAAAAAGAAATTATTCCCGCTGTTACTCATATTGACGGGACAGCAAGAATTCAAACGGTAAATAAAAAATTTAATCCGCGTTATTATAATTTAATTTATAAATTTTATGAAATTACAGGAGTTCCAGTAATTTTAAACACTTCTTTTAATTTAAAAGGCGAGCCTATTGTCAATACCCCGGAAAATGCTTATAATACTTTTTGTAAAAGCGATATGGATTTATTGGTATTAGAAAATTTTTTAATCGCTAAGGAGGAAAAGTGAAAAGTTTTTTTAATAAATTTGGGATTGTTAAAGAATTATTTCAATTTTTTTGGCAAAAAAAACTTTGGTGGCTGATTCCTATGATGGTTTTACTTTTATTATTTGCCGTTTTAATTATTTTAGGACAATCTTCCCCAATTGCTCCTTTTATTTACACTTTATTTTAAAAGGAGTTTGAATAAAAAAAATGAAAATTTTTATTGCCGGCGGCGCGGGCTTTATCGGGAGTAATTTTATACGTTATTTTATTAAAAAATATCCCGATTATAAAATTATAGTTTTCGACGCCTTAACTTATGCGGGGAATATTGATAATCTGGCGGATTTGCAAAATGAAGTTAATTATCAATTTATTAAAGGCGACATCCGTAATTTAAAGTTTTTGCGGGAAATTTTAAAAGAAGATGTTGATGCAA